>CAZTAB010000219.1:0-5120 GCA_964611475.1 uncultured Verrucomicrobiota bacterium
GTTTCGTTCCCATTCGGACTCGCCCCATTGAGTCGCCGGGACGATTTGGGCAGATCACAGGTTGAAATCGGCGCGAGGAGCCTATATAGTCAGGCGGCTTGTAGTTCGGGGAGATTCGTGCCATGGACAAAAGCGAGCGAAAAGTTTCGGCGAGGTGGGTTGCGTTCTGGGTATCAGGTCTCTGTGCTGTGGGGTTGATGGGCTCCGCCGGTTTTGCCGAGGAGCATCTTCCTGTAAGTGCTATTTCCTCCAGTTCTGGCGGTGTGTCTTGGTTCAAGACCGTCGATGACTCGGGTATGCACGGCATGGTTGGCTCTCGTGGTTACCTGCATGACACGAACGAAGCCAACATGGGGCTGTCCGGCTCCGGAGCTCCGCATTGGGTTCGGTACGACCTGGGCGAGTCGCTTCCCTTGGATGAGATGTGGATCTGGAACTACAACGATGGGGAAGCACCGGTCACCGAGCCGGCTCACTACGCGAGGGGCATGAAGGACATTGTCATCGCCTACAGCGAGAACGGTGCTACGTTCACGACAATTTTCGATGGCCAGCTGCCGGTCGCTCAAGAGCGCGGGGAAGGCCCGGGCCTGGTAGACCTTGTTGTCCCGTTCAACCAAGCGGTCGCGAGATTTGTCCGAATCACCACGGCCGCCCAGCCGAACCACAATTATCTCGAGTCCGAATTTGGCTTGGGGAATTTTCCCGAGGCCGGCCTGAGCGAGGTACGTTTCTATAAGGCCACCTTGATCGAGCCCAGCGAGCAGGTCAATGCGACCGGCGTGGTGGCGGTGGAGGTGCCGGGTGACGCCGGAGTCCGTTATAACCTAGAGCGGGCCACCAGCATCCAGCCGCCGAACTGGCAGGAAACCGGCGTCTTCGTCGTCGGGTCCGGATCGTCCGCGACAATCTACTACGCCGAGACCGACGACAAGGAGACTGTTTACTACCGGGGCGCTGCACAGGGCCTGGAGGCCATCCTTGGCGTCCCGACTGCGGAGAACGGCTGGAGCACCGAAAGCCGGGTCAGTGTTCGTTCGAGCAGCAATTTCCAGATCAGCACGGCACAGCAACTTATCAACGGAAACGGAATTTCGGCCGATGGCATGACACACGGTGCACAGCGACCGCAGATGTGGCTTGCCGCGCTGTTTAATGCGAACCAGCGAGGCGGCACGGTTACCGGTGGACATTGGGTCGAATTTAAACTCACCGAGCCCCTACCCGTCGGCAGTATGCAGATCTGGAACTATTCCGAGAACCAGGACAACAACTGGCGGTGGACGGGCCTCGGCATCAAATCCGCAACCATTCAATACACGACGGCAGGCGGGGGAGGGCCCGGTGGCGAGTGGGGCAGCGATAATTCAGCCGATTGGACGACCGCGTGGCAGGGAACGCTGGCGGCCTATACCCCGCCGCACCCCCCCTTGGGCGCATTCCCGGTAAGCGATGAAATCGATTTCGATAATGCTATGGTGCAGTATGTCGTGCTCACGGCATCGGGAAACTCGGCCGATGTCAACTATGCATCCGAGATCCCCCAGGGGTTGACGCTGGCCGGGCTGGCGGAGGTGCGGTTCACCTCGGCGGTTTCATATTCGATCGATCAACAGAGCGACCTGTTGACCAACGAGGCCGGATTCCAGTTTCAGAGCGCTTCCAACTCCGTCTACACCCTGCAGCGGGCTTCAACCGGGACCGAAAGCTATGCAAATACAGGTTCGTTTGGAGACGGAACCGGGGAGACGATGACACTATTCGACCCGCAGGGGTACTCGGCTTTGCACGATTACCGGATCGTGATCGAGTAGTTGGTTAATTTCCCGGCCGTGGCCGTTCATGTCGAAACCGAAACGCTACGCGGATTCTGGGGAACATCGACGGGCCTAGGAGGAAACCCGTGACTCAAGAATCAAACCGTGAAATCCCCATGGGCACCGTCGTTCATATGGGCGGCAGGCCGCTGGTCTTTGGCCAGCACATTTTTGATCTGCAGGACGCCAATGATCTGTTGGGCAATTTTGATGCGCTTCGCACACGTCTGGACGAAGACGGGTATTTGTTGATCCGGGGGTTCCATGACAAGGACCTCGTGCGCCGGGTGGGGCTCGAGGTGGTCGAGCAGATCGACAAGCAGGGGGGGTTTGAGCCTGGAGCATCGATCGAAGATGGAATTGTCGCAGACCACATTCGCAGCTTGCCCGAAGGCGAGCACATCATCCTCGATGACCTGACTATCCAGCATATGTCAGCATTTGGACAGATGGTCAGCTCAGAACGGATGTTTGCCTTTGTCGATGCACTGCTGGACGGACCTTGCCGGACCTTCACCCACAAGTGGATCCGGATTTATCATCCTGGCTGCTCGACGAAGATCCACTTCGATTCACCGTTCCTGGGCGCCGGCACGACGCAGGATGCCGTGACGACTTGGGCCCCGCTCGGCGACATTACGCTGGACATGGGGCCGCTGGCCGTCGTCCCGGGCTCCCACCGGCTCGCTCAGCTCATCGCCACGTACGGCGAGACCTTTGTGAATCGCGACGGGGCGACCGGCCTCGAGGCGCTTGGCCTGTTCCAGACAGTGTTGCCGCGACTGTTCCAGATCATCAAGAGCCATGGCCTCGCTTGGAGGACCACTGAGTTTGGGGCCGGTGACCTGCTGTTGTTCGGCAAGTACATGCTACACGGGTCGCTGGAAAACCGCGCCCGTCGGTATCGCCTGAGCACAGACTGGCGCTTCCAGCGTGCCGACGAACCTGTGGACCCCGAATACGCGCTGGACCTACGTTGACCTGTCACCGAATCATTCAGGCAGACGCCGGCCTGCCGGCCGGTGCGTCGTGACACGGATGGGAAAGTGGCTCAGGCCAAGAGCTTTGGGGGGCGTCCGGGCATCGCCCAGCGTGGCCTTGATGTCCTGAATGAATGGAAGAAGAACAGGACGACAATGGAAGCTTTTCATGCTTAACAGCGTCAATACGCTGGCATGTTCCGCATCCATGCAGGCCATGAATCCTTCGTCGCGCCACCGGCGGTGGTCCATCGTCCTTCGATGTTGAATTTAGGGTGCCACTTCAATGTCCACAGACCCTTCAATCCGACTCCCTGGGCACTGCCGTCAAAAAAGCCCACATTGACCGCTTCGAGATGGCGGTCCATAGCGATGAGCCACATGTTGTTACCGAACGAACGAATCTGTAAATCGTCGCGGACCGGCGGCGGTTGGTCGGAGTGCAGCGGCAGGGGATGGAACCAAGCGCTGTCGCTGACCAACGGGGTGATATCCGGGCGGTCCAGGTCCATGGTATTGTGAAAGAAGTTTCCATCCTGGGCGCCGAACCAGCCGTCCGAACGATAGTGCGCAACCCAGGCATTCTTGCCGTAACTGCCGATCCATTGATTGGGGTTGGAACTATACCATCCCCGGATATTCCACGCCCAATCCGTGGTGCCGCGATGTTGAGGCCCGTTTCCATAGCCCTGCGGCTTTGGTTTGGGCGCTTCCGGGCATTTCAGGATCGAATCGTTGGGCAAGTACTCTTCCACACACTGGGGCCACATCGGCTCACGGATAGCTGGGTCGCTGTCAGTGAATCCTGAGAGATCCTCGAAGAAGAGGTTCATCAGGATCGTCCACTGGTGGACATTGGATTTGCAATGCGCCGACATGGCGGTGGTTCGGGCGCGTTTCAATGACGGGAGCAGGAGTGCGGCTAGAATGGCGATGATCGCGATCACCACCAGAAGTTCGATCAGTGTAAAAGCCCGCCTTGTCCCTCGAGGAGTGCTCATCTTTGTCCTTTCCTGCCGTACACTTGAAGCTCGCTGAACCAAATAGCCCGCGTGTGCTAATCATTCCAGCCCCTTTAAGCCTATCACTGCCCCAGAGGGAATTTCTATCTTGAATTTCCGATAATTACCGGGGGTGGGAGTGTGGCGGGCCGCGGGCTTGAGAAAATACACAACTTTTGTCGCAAAAGAAGGTTGCATGGGAATGTGGCGAGGAATTGTGTTTTGGGCACGGTGTCTCGTTGCTACGGGTAAAACCTAATGAATAGTGGGGAAAAAAGTACTGGACTCTTGTTCGGGATTTCGACTAGGGTCGGTAGTCAGGATGGGCCCGATTGGGCAGTGATGGCCCTTTCTTGGGGTTCCGATGGAGTGCATCGGAAGCACTTTCAGAGGACGTAGGAGCAACAAAACCTTGAGAGTCTATCGTCAGGAGCACCCCAGTTCGGAGTTCTTTTCGGTTTGGCTAACCAAGGTCACTCAGTAAACACGGGGAAAAGAGCAATTATGAAAGCGATGAAATCAATTTTGATGTGGAGCATCGCGGTAGCGTCCGTAGCCACTGTTGCATCGGCTCAACGCCTTCAGATTCAGGGCCACCGCGGGTCTCCAGAGCACGGATCTCGAAGCATGGACCACACCTACGACGACTCGGGTATGTCCGGCGATTCGGGAGCGGAGCTTGCGGGTACCACCGACAAGCATTCGAACGGTGCCGCGGACAACCCACTGGGTGCCATTACCGACACCTTTGGTGTTCTGCAGCCCGGCAGTGGCGTTGGGTTCGTGGAGTATGATCTGGGACAAAGCTATGACCTCTCGAATCTCGTAATCTGGAACAGCAACGAAGGAAATGTCTGGTATGCACAGGGCATGAAAGAGGTCAACATAACCGTGCGGGATCTTGCTGGTCCCTCGACCTCTGTGTACAACGGCAACATTCCCCTTGCTGAGCCACCACGGGGTACGGAGGATGCGCTCGCTTCCATCGACATCGACCTGACCGGAGTGAGGGGGCGTTATATCCACATGCAGTCGGCTGCACCCCCGAACCATTCCTGGCTGACAGAGATAGCACCCGGGCTTTCCAATGCCGATATCGTTCTCTGCGAAGTCCGGGTCTACGGAAATCCGACTGGTTTGGGGGACCCGATCGACACCAGCGTGATCCAGGCCTGTTGCATGCCTGATGCAACTTGTGTGCAGCAGACGACGACGGATTGCCTGGCGGCTGGTGGTACGCCCCAGGGGCCCGGTTCCGAGTGTATTTCAACGACATGCCCGGAGCCCTCCGAGGCATGTTGTTTTGAAGATGGCACCTGCCA
>CAZTAB010000220.1:0-10617 GCA_964611475.1 uncultured Verrucomicrobiota bacterium
CGAGCTGACCTGCGAGGAGCCGTTCCTGGAATTTGCGTGAAGCAAACAACCGGATCGCCCTGCCCGCCAACCGTTGGGAAAGTTCGCCTATCCGGATCCTTAACATGATGAAGATCACACAAGAACAAGTGCGGCAATTTGATGAGGACGGCTACCTCTTCCTCCGCGCCCTCCTCGACGACGACGAAGTCGACCTCCTCCAGCGCATCACCGAACAAAGCGAGCAAGTCGCCAACGATTCCTATACCGACCGTGATGCCGAGGGTGGATTCAGCCGGATCTGGTTGACCGAGGAATTGGGGGATGATGTCTTCAGCACCTGCGCCAAGTGCGAACGCATCGTGGATCCCATGCAGCAGCTTCTGCGGGATGAGGTATACCAGTTCCATCACAAGATGATGCTGAAGGACCCCCGGGTCGGCGGCGCATGGGAATGGCATCAGGACTATGGATACTGGTATCAGGACAAGCTAGACGGACTGTTGTTTCCGGACACCGCCAGTTGCATGATTGCCGTCAATCGCGCCACAAGGGAAAATGGCTGCCTTCAGGTGATCCGCGGTTCGCACCGGCTGGGTCGAATCGAGCACGGAGTCACCGGCACGCAGGCCGGAACGGATCCGAAACGCGTGGAGGATGCGCTGAAGCATCTGGAACTGGTCTACTGCGAAATGGAGCCCGGCGATGCGCTCTTCTTCCACGGAAACACGCTGCACCGCTCCGACGCGAACCGCAGTGACCACCCGCGCTGGTCCTACATCAGTTGCTACACTACGATGAGCAATGCAACCGTCAGCGGTTCCAAGACCCACATTGAGAACCGGGTCATCTTCGGGAAGGTCGCCGATGTGGAACTCAAGAAGGTCGGGCGGAAACAACTCCGGGACATCAAGTCCGCAGCTACAGGATAAAGATTGCCGATGAAGATTGCCACAGTCAGCCTGATGTACGTCAATGGCCGGTCGATCGATGAAAACGTCGACGTCGCGGTACAGCAACTCGAAGTCGCGCTGGAGCGGTCGCCGGACCTGGTCTGCCTGCCGGAGCTGTTCCCTTATTTCGATATTCCTATAGAGGAAGCGCTGCCGGCAGCGGAGCCGATTCCCGGACCGCTGACCCAACGCCTGGGGGCACTGGCAAAGCAGAGCGGCGCCTGGATCGCCGGCGGGACATTCTCAAAGGATGACGCCGGGTATCGCAACACCATGTTCCTTCTCGACGCCAACGGGGAAGTGTTCGGCGTCTACCACAAGATGTTCCCCACCACCGGCGAGCTGGCAGCCGGCGTCGTTCCCGGCGATGAAACAACCGTTTTCGACACGCCTTGGGGGCGCATTGGGGCGGCCATTTGTTTCGACATGAATTTCCACGAGATCATGGACGGCCAGGGCGAGAATAACGTAAAGCTCCTCCTCTTTCCTTCCTTCTACCACGCTGGCATTCACAACTGTGCCCGTGCGACCCAGAACCAGTACTACATCGCCTCGGCCCAGGTAATGGGCGACGGACATCCCGGCGGGTTCGTGGTCGACCCGCTGGGACGCTGGATGACGGAAGGGAGCAACGACCGACCAATCATCGAGGCCGATATCGGCTTGGATTTTGTTGTTGCGCACATGAACTTCAACGAGAAGCAAATCGAGGCCCTGGCAGGTGACCTGGGCGGGAAGGTGTCGATCGAGAGGGTGGAGAACGAGGAAAATGCCCTCATCACATCGCACCTCCCGGATCGAAGCGCCTCGGATCTGGCCCGGGAGTACGACATTGAGTTAAGGTCGAATTACTTCACGCGAGCACGACGGCTCCGCAATGAAAAAACAATCTGACCAGGAAGTGAACCATGGACAAACTGACGGACCAAGTCGCCATTGTAACGGGAGCCGCCTCCGGGATCGGGAAAGCAGTGGCAGAAGTTTTCGCGGAAGCGGGGGTTGCCGGCCTGATGCTGGCCGACATCAATGCCGGGGATCTCGAGGTGGTGGGGGAATCGATTTGCAGCACCACCCGGGTGGACGCGCAGACCTCGGCCACCGATGCGTCGAAGGAGGATGATGTCAATCACATGGTGGCGGCGGCCGTGGATCATTTTGGCCGGATCGATATCCTCATCAACAACGCCGGCATTGCGCCCACCACCACGTGGTCGGAAACGACGCTGGAAAACTGGAACCACATGCTCAACACCAATCTGAACTCGGCGTTTCTCTGCTACAAGGCGGTCTTTCCCCACATGCAGGCCCGGAAGTACGGCCGGGTCGTGAACATCTCGTCGGCCGGCGCCGTGCTGGGCAGCGTCTGTGCTCATCCCGCCTATGGCGTGAGCAAGGCCGGCATGATCGCCATGACCAAGTCCGCCGCGAAAGCACATGCCAAGGACGGGATCCTGGTCAATGCCATCGCGCCGGGATCGATCGACACCCCGATGGCCGACCGTTTCGGAGAGCGGCAGAAACAAGAGTTCAGGGATGCGACACCTCTCAAACGCCAGGGAACCGCTCGGGAAATTGCGGACGCGGTGTATTATCTGGTGTCCGATCGATCGACGTATGTCACCGGCGCAACGCTTCACGTGAATGGGGGATCGTTGCTTGTATAAACGAAAGGGAGAACAGGATGTCTAGATTTGAGAAGTGTGTCATTGACCCGGAACAGCAGGAATTGTGGCAGGCCCCGGACGGGTCCCGTACCGTCTCGCTGCTCATCGGCGAAGAAGCGTGCGGGGCAAAAGAGATCTGCGCAGGCCTCTGGCGGCTGGCCCCAGGCAATCAATCAGCGCCGGACGTGCATCCCGGCGAGGCGGAGATCTACTATGTCGTGTGCGGCGAGGGTAAACTCCTGTTGGAGGACGAGGAATACACGGTGCGCGAAGGCATGACGGTCTACATCCCGGCCGGCGTGCGGCATCAGTCGTTTAACGACGGCCCGGAAGATCTCTGCTACTACTACGCCTTCAGCCCCCCGCCGCCGGGACCACCGAAGCAGGAAGACCAGGGCTGGAACAAGCTTCGCTGACCCGGGAAACAAACCTCGACGTTCACGGAGCAGTGATCTCATGCAGAGTCGCGAGCTGGGACGAACCGGTCTTGAGGTGTCAGGGATTAGCCTCGGGGCGGGGCAAATCGCCAGTACGGGGCATGGCCGGGTCTCGGAAGAGAATGCACATTCTGTCCTCCGCGAGTTTCTGGAGAATGGGGGCAATTTCATCGATACCGCCCGGGGCTACGGGGAAAGCGAACGATTCATCGGCGACTACCTCCGACGAAACAACCCCCCGGACAACCTGGTAATCGCGAGCAAGACGTGGGAACTGGATCCAGCCGACATTCGGCTGGAACTGGAAGAATCATTGCGGCTCCTGGGGCGCGACTGCATTGATCTCTACTACATGCACGAACCGCCTGTTGACCCGTTGGCAATGGATGATGTGCTCGAGACCTACGAGCGTCTGCGCCGGGAGGGAAAAATCCGCGCAGTCGGCGCGTCGGTGAAAGGGGCGAACGTGACGGGCGACACGGTCGAACTCTGCCGCCGGTACATTGAATCCGGTGTCGTGGATGTCCTGATGGTAATCTACAGCATTTTCCGGCAGGGAATGGTCGCCGTGTTCGACGAGGCATCGAAAGCAGGAACCGGCATCGTGGCCCGGACCGTCCTGGAGGACGGCTTTCTCACCGGAAAGTATGCTCCGGGCGATTCCTTCGGGCACCCCGACGATCCGCGGGGAAGATGGAGCGCGGAAAGCCTCTCATCGATTCTTGAGCAGGCCCAGGAACTGAAAACCTGGGCGATCGCGCCACCGTGCGAAGATCTGGCACAGGTCGCGATCCGCTTTGCCCTGGACGAGGCCTGTATTTCCAACGTCGTTCTCGGCGCCCGGACACCTGAACAGGCCCGCCGAGGCATACGCACCGCCTCCCTGCCGCCCCTCCCGCCTGAAATCGGGCGGCGCCTCGTGGCGGAGTTCCGCGGCCGGGACACGGAGTTCAACACGGGATGAGAAACCGCGTGAAACAGGCAAAAAAAACTCCTATTGAATATCCGGGTTCGTGTATTTTGTGCGTTCCGTAGTTCCTGCAATTCAGAAGTAGAAAGGGTTCAAGGTATTGAAAGCGACAGCCATCGTATTTGAAGCGGATCGGAAGGTGGGCTTCCACGAGATCGAGATGCCGGAGCCGGCAGACACGGACCTGGTGGTTCGGGCCACCTGCACCGGTATCAGCGTGGGTACCGAGCGCTGGGCCCTGATCAGCCAGCGGCAGGAGATCAGTTTCCCCAACATCCCCGGGTACCTGGGCGTGGGGGTCGTGGAAAACGCCGGTCCCGCACGGGAGGGATTTTCCGAGGGAGACCGGGTGTTCTATTTCAGCACGCGGCTGCCCGAGCCGTATGCGTCGAACAGCTGGATGGGCACCCATGTGTCCCACGCGCTCGTACCGGACCAGGAACCGAAAGACTGGCCCCCGTATGTCTGCAGGATTCCCGAGGGCATTTCGGACGCGGAAGCAGCGATGGCCGGGCTGGCGTCCGTCGCCGCGCGAGGCGCGGACATGGTGAAGGTCTTGACCAGTGACATCGCCGTTGTCCTGGGCTTGGGCCTCATTGGGCAGAGTTCCGCCCAGGTGCTGCGTGCCAAGGGCGCGCGGGTCGTGGTGGCGGACATGCTGGAGTTGCGCGTGAACCAGGCGCTGGAAATGGGCTGCGAGGAGGGCGTGGTCCTGGACGGTGGTCCAATCCTCCCGCAGTTGAAACACCTGATCCCGGAGGGGGGCGCCGACATCGTCGTCGACACCACCAGCGTCGCACCGGTCGTGAACCAGGTGGGCGACCTGTTGAAGATGGATGGGCAGTTCATCATGCAGGGATACTATCCCGGCGAAACGCCGGTCTGCTTCGACGGGCTACACGCCAAGCGCGCGCTGATACGGATTCCGTGCGCGCAATCAAAGGAAGCCCACGAGTATTGCCACCGCCTGATGCTCGGCGGCATGTTAAAACTCGACGGGTTTGTCACGCATACTTTTTCGCCCCAGGAAGCCCCTGCAGCCTATGCGATGGTGGTGGAGCGGCCGCAGGATTTTACTGGGATCGTGTTTGATTGGAGTCAGTCATGAAGGCGGGAATCGTTGTCGAACCGGGCAAAGTAGAGATTCAGGACATTCCGCTGCCGGAGCCGGGGCCTGGAGAGGCTCTGGTGAAAATCGAGGTATGCGGCCTGTGTGGAACCACGGACCGTCACCTGGTGGAGGGGATCCAGGCACATCATCCACGGGAGAGCTACCCGGCGGTGCTGGGTCATGAATCGGTCGGGACGGTCCAGGAGGTCGGCAAGGATGTGACGTCCTTCAAACCAGGCGACCGCGTGACGAGGGTTGCCGCAATCTACCCGGGCGAAGCGCGGGACGGCTATTTCAGCGCCTGGGGTGGATTCGCGGAGTACGGCATCGTCCGGGACCCGGCAATCCAACCGGAGGAAGACTGGACGGCGATGCGCCACATGCAACCGCCAACGGATCTTGATCCTTTCGATGCCTCCCTGGCAATCAGCTTGTCCGAGCTTGGGAGCTGGTGCTGGAAAGTCGGGGCTCTGGGGGGAAAGTCCATTGCCGTCGGCGGCACCGGGCTGGCGGGCTACGCGATCTGCATGTACGCGAAGCTGGCCGGCGCGTCGCCGGTCATCGCGCTGGGTCGGCGAGACGAGCGTATCGAGCTTGCGAAAAGGTTCGGGGCCGATGCCGGGGTGAACATCACAAAAGAGGATCCGGCGGAAGCTGTCCGGGCACTCTGCGGCGGGCAGGGCGCCGACTATTTTGCGGAGGCAACCGGCGCCGACGCCATGTTCGTGGCCGGACTGAAGGCATTGCGGCCGAACGGACAGGCCGTCACCTATGGGGCCCCGGAAAAATTCATCTACACCCTCGACATGAAAGGCGCGCCGGGCGATTTTGCGGTGCGTATCGTCGGCCCGGAAGAACACAAGGCCTACGACTGGGTGTGCGGACTGATGCAGTCCGGACGCATCGACACGTCGCTGTTCCGGAGCCATGTCTGGGACGGGCTGGATAGCCTGCCCACCGCGCTGGATGAACAGGCTTCGGGCAGAGTGATCAAGGGGTTTGTGAAGATCTAGCGTTTCGGCGGACAATGCCGACGGCGGAGAATCATTTCATGAAGCAAGGCCTCTTGCTGGTTTTCGCTTTTGTTTCCGGTGCCTCTTTCGCCGTCCCCATCGAGGACAAAATCGTTGGCGAACCGCCGATCGAGATGATCTGGGCGAAGCGAACCCAGGACATCCGGCCGCCCACCATGGACTTCGAGGACCTGTCCGGGTGGACCGCGGAGGCGGTGAATGCCGAGGTCACGCTCTCGCAGACGCGGGAGCAGCAACTCTTCGGTCGGTACGTCGGCAAGATTGCGACCGGTGTGGTTGGAGAGAACGCCTCGATGAGCCTCCGTCCGCCAGGCTATTTTTTCGATCCGGAGATTTACTACCCGACCAACCCTGATTTTTCCGGGCCGACCCGGACGGAGATTCAATTCGCGCTCGATCGTTCGGCCAAATAGCATAGACTCTGGAGAGATCACCGATGCTTTCAGTAGATTATCAATTCAACCGGGAACGGATACGAAGCTACACGGCCTACGAATGCCGCGTAGACGAGCAGACAGTGGAGCGGGAGCTCAGTTTTCATGCGCACCTCAGCGCAGAAAATCCCCGCGCGTTTCCCAAGGACCTGGACGATGAACGCCGCGGCGATGTTTATCCCGTGTTCCAGGTGCCGGCGGACCGGATGGTGTGGTTGAGCGACTGGTCGTTCAACGCCGGGAGCTGGTACCTGCTCGATCGTGCAGTGGCGATCGGCGGGAGTCTCGGGCGCATCACGCCCGAGGGCGAGTATGTGTTCGTTCTCAACTGCGCAGTACGGGGCGGTGAAATGGAAATGTACGCCCCGGCGCGCCCGATTCGATATCTCGCCGGCGAATGGATCGCCTTCTGTTTTCACCACATCGGCGAACCGTTGCACTGCCAGATACGCGCCTCCATGCGGTTCACGGAAGGGAACGCGCCCGAGCCGCCACTGGGAACGAGATTCTTTCATTGGCACGCGACGAATCAGACTGAAACGTTTCCGGAACCACCGTTCTGATGAATACACCCACTTCCGTCGCAAATCATCTCCGCGTCCTCTCCGGTAAAGCCCTTCTTTCGTGACTGCATCAGCTCATCTCCAACGAAGCGAGGGCTACTTCGGTCTCCATACCGACTTTCACGCCTCCGCATTGGATCGGGATGTCTGGGGCGATTTAACCGAAGAAATGGTGGAGCGCGTCCTGCGCGACCTGTCGCCGGACTTTGTCCAGGTGGACTGCAAGGGGCACTTCGGATACGCGAGCTATTCGACGCAAGTTGGATACGCCGCGCCGGGGTTGACGAAGGACGGCCTGCGAATCTGGCGGGACGTCACGCGGAGGCACGGGGTGGCGCTGGTCGTGCACTACTCCGCCCTCTGGGATGCCGCGGCCGTCAAGCACCATCCGGAATGGGCGGTAACCCACGCGGATGGCTCGCGGGACGACATGGCTCTCAGCCTTTTCAGCCCGTACCTGGACGAGCTGATGATCCCCCAGCTGAAGGAGGTCATTTCCATGTACGACGTTGACGCGGCCTGGGTCGACGCGGACAGCTGGGGCACTACGCTGGACTACTCGGAGTCGGCACTCGCCGCACTCCGGAACGCCACGGGAATCACGGAGCCGCCCCGGTCCACCGACGATCCGAACTGGGAAATCTTTTTCCAGTTCTTTTGCGATCAGTTTCGAATCCACGCAACAAAATACATGGACGCTCTGCACGAATTCCGCCCCGGATTCCAGGTTGCCAGCAACTGGGTTCAGAGCCCGGGAACGCCGGGCCTCCGGGGCGTGCCCGTCGACTTCCTGTCCGGCGACTATATGCCCGAGGACGCGGCAGACGGGATGCGCCTGACGTCGCGATACTGGAACGGATTCGACATTCCATGGGATATGATGGCCTGGACGCACACCTCGGGGGATGAGCAGTTCAACCGCAGCATCAAGCCGGTTGTGCAATTGCAGCAGGAAGCGGCGGCCACCGTGGCGCAGGGCGGATCCTGGCAGTGCATCATCATGGGAACGCGAGGCGGCTACATCGACGAATCATCCACGCGGCTGGGGCGGGAGGTCGCATCGTTCGTTCGCGAACGACAGGCGTTGTGCCGGCACGCCAAGCCCATCCCCCAGGTCGGCTTGATCCTGCCCGAGGAGTCCATGCAGAAACGCCTGGCACGAAAAGGAGTCGCGTACCGGCTCCACGAATGCAACCGCCCCCCCATGATCGGGCTCCTTCGGCTGCTTCTGCACGCCCACTACAGCGTCGACGTCAGGTCGGAACGCGATGCCGTCGACGGCCGCCTCCAGGAATTCCCCATGCTGGCGGTCCCGGAGTGCGAGTCCCTTCCCGGTGACGTCGTTGAATCACTGAAAACCTATGCGGCGAGTGGAGGCTCCCTCCTTCTCGGTGGACCGCGGGTTGCCACACTCTTCCAGGCGGAACTCGGCGTGCGGTTCGAGGGCGCGCCGGTCGATATGCGGGACACGTATCGCAAACTGGAAGCACAGGATGGCGGGCGGGCGCTCTTCTTCCTTTACCCCGAGTTCCCCGAATTGCACGTGGAGGCCGATGGAGTGATCGCCGACTGCGGCGGCGTGTACCAGTACGTCACGCCGGAAACCGCGGAGGTCATGTCGCGATGGTACCCGCAGAAAGACACGCGGGCTCCAGGGCACTGCGCAGCAAGCGTTACTTCCTGCGGGAGCGGGTCCATTGGCGCGTTCTACGTGCCGCTGCCCGAAGTGTATTACCAGGGACAACACCCCCTGCTACATCAGGCGTTCCAGAAAACGGCACATCGTCTTTTTGCGGAACCGATGGTGGAAGTCGACGGATCCAAGTACGTCGACGTGTCGCTGAAAAAGAAGGATGATCAGATCATTGTTCACCTGGTCAATACGTTCGGAATGGATCTCGCGCCCCGTCAGTCCGCCACCGACGAAATTCCTCCGATCCACAATCTTGTGATCCGTCTCCGGGTCGAGCGCGAACCACGGCATGTCGAATGTGCATACGGCGGAAGGCTGGTCACGGAAGCATGTCAAGATGGCATCCTGTCCATCACGCTGGATCAGCTTTCCATTCACGACGCCCTTGTCGTCCGCGCTTGAAGAGAAGGCGAGGAAGAGAACGAAGGTGCTGCTATAGATCGGTGAGCCGAAGGATATAGTCGATAATCTTCGAACGGGCGACATCAAGATCGGCGGAGGGGTCCAGCGACTCCAGATAGGCTTTGGCTTCCTGCGCGATTCCTTGCTTCGACGTTTCAGCCCCTTCGATCACGAGGTTCAGGGTGGAGCCATAGCGAATGTCATCGATACCTTCACGGTAGCCTTCCCAGGCGATGGTGTCGACGACCCCGTCCGAGGTAGGATATGCAAAGGTGAGATCGCGCATGATGTCGTTGCGGTCGTTCCAGCTTCCGACCTCCGTCTGGTAACAATAGGTTGCCGCACCGTCGTACCCGGATTTCCACAGCAGGAACCCGTAGTTCCGGCGGTAACGCATCGGATTCTCGATCCCTCCCTGCGGATTCGCGTAGCACCAGATTTTGTTTCCCTGCGAGTGCCACTTGCGGGCCAGCTCCGGGTCGGGCGGGCCGTTGCAGATCAGGAGATCAAGGATGTCACCCACCACCTCGAAACTGTCGCGGTAGCCGGCGACACAGACCTTGCCCCCAATCTCGTGCACCGCCTCCCACGCCGGGCGCTGCCGGAGAAGCAGTTCCCCAGACGCCTCGTCGATGGCGTAGAAGTAGAATTCTTCAATTCCGAATTCGGCCGCGATCTCCATCAAGTTCCTTGCCCTCTCCTGCATGCCCTGCAGAACGTCCCCCTCCTGCTGGTCGAGCAGCACGTCGAAGACCATGTAAAAGGGACCGGAGATACCCGCCTCCCGGCGGATCTCCAGGAGGTCCCGGAACCGCTGCAGGTTCCCTTCAATGAAGCTGTAAGGTACGCAGAGGTTTGGTTCCGTCACCCCGTGCCGGATCAGGTTGTCCAGCTCCGCCAGCATCTGCTCGCGGCTCTTAGCATCGAGAAACTCCCCGTTGGGCATGGATGTGCCGAAGACCCCACCCCGTCCCTCGGGATCGAGCAGCCCGCGATAGTAAATGGAACTGGTGAAGTGCCCGCGCGGATTGTAGAAAGTCTTCGGCGGCGAGAGTGTGAACGGAAGCACGGTGAGCCGAAGATCGAGGCGACGCAGCGTTTCCCCGCCGGACGACAACACGACTTGGCCCGCATACTCCCCCCCGTCGGCATCCGGCGGGACGTGAACGGTGATCCAAAACTGCTTGTTACGGCCTGCAGGAATGTCGACGGGAAGCAGCACCGGGCTGTCCCGAAAGGTAAAGTTCTCTTTCGCCAGGGGGCCGACCCCATCCGCGGACCAGTAAATCTGCCGGTTGTGAGGCTCAAGGCCTTCCAGCGGTGCCTTGAAATCAAAGAGCACGTAGCGGTCACCTGAATTGTACGTCAGGCGCAGGT
>CAZTAB010000221.1:0-10088 GCA_964611475.1 uncultured Verrucomicrobiota bacterium
GCTGCACCTCAAGAATCAGACATCCTGCCCCAAGCGCGTGGACGCACCCGCCGGGAATGTAGAAAGCGTCATTCGGTTCCGCCGGCAATTTCACCAGCAGTTCGTTCAGGTCACCAGCTTGAAGGGCCCTGCGGCATTCAGCCGGCGTGGTCCCGGGCCGAAGGCCCATAATCAGCTCCGCGCCGGGTTGGGCATTGAGGACGTACCACATTTCGGTCTTGGGCTCGCCACCGAATTTTGCAGCGGCTTCGTCATCGGGATGCACCTGGACGCTCAAGATCTTGGCCGCGTCGATAATTTTTATGAGCAGGGGAAACACCCCACTGCCGGCGCGTGTGCCCTGCAACGCGACACCATGCGCCTTCACGAGTTCAGACAGCCTCGCACCGGAAAAGGCACCGTTCTTGACGATGCTTTCTCCGTCGGGGTGTGTGGAAATCTCCCACGATTCGGCGCAGACCGGCGGCGTTCCGGACCTGCCGTAGATCTGAGAAATCCGACTCCCTCCCCAAAGGTAGTCCTTGTAGACGGGCTCAAACAACAACGGATAACGCGGTTCATTCGGCATGGCACTGGACTCCCCACAAATCATAAATCCCCCTTTGACGCAACACTTGCCCACTCGTTATCTCACGCATTGATTGCAAAGCGGAAAATCGCTTACCTGGTTGGCGACGGCATGGGAGACTACGCTCTGGATACGCTCAAGGGCAAAACGCCGCTGCAGGCGGCTTACATACCCAATATGCGCGCCGTGGCGGCTGCGGGAACCGTGCGATTGATCCGGACCGCGCCGGAAGGAATGTTTCCCGGAAGCGATGTCTGCAACCTGGCCCTGCTCGGCTACGATCCCCGGGAAAAATACACGGGCCGGGCACCCATCGAGGCAGCAGGCGCCCGAATTCCTCTGCAGCCTGACGATGTGACCTTCCGATGTAACCTGGTCACGGTGCAGGATGGGATTATGCGCGATCATTCCGCCGGTCACATCAGCAGCGAAGAGGGACGGACACTGATCGACGCGCTGCGCTGAAATGTTGAGCTGGATGGCCTGCGGTTTCACTATGGCGTGAGCTACCGGCATCTCCTCGTCTGGAGCGGCGGCCCCGCGAACGCGGAAACACAGCTGCCCCACGAAATCCTTGAACAGGAAGCAGGCGGCCACCTCCCGCGCGGGGAACGCGCGGCGGAAATCCAGAAACTCATGGACGCCTCCCGGGAAATTTTCGCCGAGCATCCCGTGAATCGCGCGCGCGTTTCCGAGGGAAAGAATCCGGCAACCCAGCTCTGGTTGTGGGGTCAGGGCCACTCCCTGTCCCTCGAGCCCTTCGAAACCCGCTTCGGGCGGACGGGCGGGGTCATCTCCGCGGTCGACCTTCTGCGGGGCTTGGCAGTTCTCACCGGGCTGGACATCATCGACGTCGACGGAGCGACCGGCTGGATCGACACAAACTACGAGGGCAAGGCACAGGCGGCACTTGCCTGCCTCGAGCAGAACGATTTCGTCTATGTCCATGTCGAGGCGCCGGACGAATGTGGGCACCAGGGCAATGCGACACTGAAAAAGGAGGCGATCGAAGCATTCGACACAAAGGTCGTCGGTCGAATCTGGCGGGCGTTGGAAGAAAAAGGGGAGTCATACCGCCTAATCGTGACGATGGACCATCGCACTCCCTGCACGATCCGGGGGCATTCGGACGAACCGGTCCCGATGGCCGTGCTTGACGGACCCGTCGGCAACGTCAACGCCGAGGCACCGTTCGACGAGTCCTGCAATGACGGAAAATTGAACGTCATGGCTCACGAATGGGTGCAGGAACTGCTGTGCGTGTGATGGCCCCACGGCACACAAAAAATCCGCACGCAGCACGAATTGGATTCCGCTACGCAAGCACCGCGCGCTCGACCAGCGCCGTTCGCTGCGCCCTGGCCTCGTGCCGCAATTTATCTTCGTCGATCGTCAGCAGACGCCCGTCCTTGTATACCACCCGGCCATTCACCATCGTCAATTCAACATCGGCGGACGTGTTGGAATACACCAGGTTGGTGGCGGGATCCTCCGACGGAACGGCGTGCAACGTGTCCTGATTGACAAAAAT
This sequence comes from uncultured Verrucomicrobiota bacterium, assembly GCA_964611475.1. Lineage (GTDB taxonomy): Bacteria > Verrucomicrobiota > Kiritimatiellia > SLOV01 > SLOV01 > CAUZEO01. The sequence continues at coordinate 2,100 of CAZTAB010000221.1, forward strand.
GAGGTTCGCCCGCTTCCCGATTTCGAGCGATCCAATCTCCGCCTCCCAGCCCAGGGCCTTCGCACCCAGCCGGGTTGCCATGTGGACAATCGAACGCGCGGGAAGCGCCTGCGTACCGAGACGCGGTTTTTGAATGAGCCCTGCCTCCCGCATCTCCAGGAACGCATCAAGCCGGTTGTTACAGGGCGCGCCATCCGCGCCAATACCGACAGTTACCCCCAACGCCAGGTACTCAGGGACGGGCGCGACACCGGATCCGAGCTTCAGGTTCGCCGAGGGACAATGGAGAACTTTTGTTTCGGAGTCTCTCAGGAGTTCCCGTTCGTGGTCTTGCGTGTGGACGCAATGGGCAAGACCGACGTCGGCACCGGTCAGTCCCACGGTCTCGAGGTACTCGATGTTGGACAACCCGGTTCGTTCGCGAACAAGTTCCACTTCCTCCAACTGCTCCGATGCATGCGTATGAAGCAGGAGTCCGTTCGCACGGGCATAGTCGGATGCCGCCCTCATGTTCTTCGCGGAGCAGCTGAGGGCGAAACGCGGGGCAATCCCAAGGCGGAGCAGAGGGTGACCCTTCCATGTTTCGAGAAGTCGATCGCAGACGCTCAGGCTCTCCGCGGGGGACACGCTCAGCGGTTCGTATCCGCCGGTCTCGTCCATGAGGCAATGACAAAGAACTCCCATTCCCCCCGCCGCGGATACCGCCTCGAATGCGGTCTCCGTGTGCCGGACAGTCTCCATCGATTGGAAGGCGGTGGTTCCGCTCCGGAACAACTCCCCCACCGCAAGCAGGGCAGAAACCCGGATCGAATCCGGGTCATGCGCAGCTTCCAGAGGCCAGATGAATCTCCGGAGCCAGGGCAAAAGCGGAAGATCCTCCGCAATGCCTCGGAAAAGTGTCTGGCAAAGCTGCACATGCGCCTGGATCAACCCCGGCATGACCAAACGCCCCCGGGCGTCGATCACCTCGTGGGACCGATCCTCTGGAATTTCGCCCATCGCGATGATCCGGCCATCGCGAATGAGAATTCGGCTCCCCAACACCGGGGAGTCGCCTCCAGAGGACCAAACACATCCGTTTTTTATGAGAATTTCCGATTTCAAAGGATTTTCCGCAAATCCACCCCTTGCCTTGCACCGGGATGCCCTCTGGGCATAGAATTAAGGGCCAAGGCCCCGGAGGGGCAAATCATTTTCGTGTTGCCCCGATCCCGGGAAGGTTCCTGCGCTTAAGATGTTTACGGAACCGGTGGTCTGCGCTTTAATGGTGTGTTTGATGGAACGAGCAAGATCGATGGGAAGGGTGCTGGTCGCCATGTTGTTGCCTTGGCACATCATGGGCTGTCTTTCTCCCCAATCGTCGAGTCCTGGTCCCAGCTACGCTGCCGGACGCGAGGACGTTCGCATCTTGCAGGAAAATATTAACAGGCTGGAAGGCAACATCGAGCAATTGAACATGCAGTTAGAGCAACTGTCAAAGGATGTCAGCCGTGAACGGGCGGGAAGCAACACTGGGAGCGAAAGCCGCCTTGCGGATCTCGAGAGGCAGAGCAGGGTCTTGCAGGATAGAATCGATGAGCTGGACCGGACCCGTGAGACCGATCGCGAAGAGATTATCGACACGATCACATCAAGGGTGGCTGGGATCATCGAAAGACAGACTGCCGGCCGCCCGCAACCACGGCCCTCCACCAGCGCCATGGTCGCGGGCGGCTCGCAAACCGGGTATGAACACACGGTGCAAAGCGGCGAGACTCTTTCCGCGATCGCAAAAGCGTACAACGTGAGCATGAAGGCCCTCATCGACGCGAATAATTTGTCTGACCCCAACAGTCTGAGAACCGGGCAGACCCTGTTTGTTCCTGAATAGTGCATTTCCCTAAAAAGTCTGATCCTCATGAGTTGGTACCTGCAGAAAAACGATGGCAAAACCCTCGGCCCCTTGAAGTTCGATGAACTTCTACGCTGGGCCGCCGAGGGCCGCATTGCACCCCAGGACAAGGTTTCGCAGGACAAAAAAAACTGGGAAGCGGCGGAGAAGGCCCTCAAGGATCTCAAAGCCCCTGCGGCGATGAACAACGCTCAGGCCAAAGAAGAAGGAAACGGGGCCGATCCCGAAGCGGGCAAAACGATCAAGGAACTCGAGGAGGCTCTCGAGCAGAGCCGGGAGGGACACAGGAAAGCGACGGAAAGAGCAAAGGAACTGGACCGGAAGCTGGCGGAACTCAATCAGGGCGGCTCCGATTCCAAGATCAGCCTGACCACGGCCAACCCCGAGATCGGACGACCGGACGAACTCAAGGAATTGTCTCTCCAGAACGTCCAGATGTCCAAAGAGATCTCCAGGTTAAAAGCGATGTACGAGGAGGAGCGCCGGGGCGGACAGGAGTTGGAAAGGAAAATGAGCAGCCAGGTCGAAGAGGCGAAGCGCAGCGAGGCCGACGCGCTTGTGCAACAGGAAGACACCGCGAAGCGACTTCACCACATGGAACTCAACTACAAAAAGCTCACAGACTTTGCGGAGGGGAACAATTCGGAGGATAAACTGAAAGCACAGTTCGCATTGCTTATCACCTCCCACAACGAGCTCTCCCAGAGCTATGACACCCTTTTCAGCCAACTGAGGCAGAAAACGCAGGACATCGACCGGCTGATGGAGGAGCGCAGCCAGATCAAAAACGAGGCGACCGAGCGGATCCAGGCCATGGAAGCCATCACGAAGCGGGAGCAGGATGAGGCCGCCCGAATGCGCCAGCAATTTGTGCGCATGGAGGAAACCCATTTACAGCTCGTCAAGTCTTACCGCGAAATGAATGACCGAATCATCCAGTACCGCCATTCGAAGACTCCCGACGAGCCCCCCCGGCAGCCCGCGGGGGAAAGTGACAAGCCAGCCACTGGTGGTCCCCGGATTCGGTTGAATTAAGTGGGCACCTTCTCGAGCGTCCTGCATTTGAACAGAGCGCCCAAAGGTTGAGCCCATCTTTTGTTTCGCAGGGAGCAGCCATGGAAGCTGACGAAATTCTCAAACTGTTGGACCACGCGAAAGCCGAGCTCGGCGACGCGGCGGGTCTGCAGGAAATCGAGGAAATACGGATCAAGTATCTCGGCAGCAAGGGGAAGCTCAAAGATATCATGAGGTCCGTCAAGGATGCCTCACCGGAGGAACGTCCCGCGTTCGGGCGCAACGCCAACCGCTTCAAACAGGAACTGACCGATGCGGTCAACCACAGGAAAAACGAGCTGGCGGACAGCGCTTCCGGAGGGGCACCCGACACATTTGACTATACCCTTCCCGGCCAATGGCGGCGTCTCGGCACCCGCCACCCGATCAGCATCATCACCGAGCGGGCCATCGATGTTTTCCAGGGCATGGGATTCACCGCCGCCGAGGGTCCCGACATTGAAACTGTATTCAACAATTTCGACGCGCTTAACCATGCCCCGACACATCCGGCGCGCGATCCGCGCGACACCTTTTACCTCGAAAACGGGGATCTGCTGCGCACGCACACGTCACCGGTACAGGTCCGGTACATGCAGTCACACCGTCCCCCCGTCCGGATCATCGCACCGGGGCGTTGTTACCGCCGCGACACGCCGGACGCGACCCATAGCGCCAATTTTCACCAGATCGAGGGCCTCTACGTGTCGCGGGGGGTCTCCCTCGCCGACTTGAAAGGGGACCTCAGCTATTTCGCGCAGCAAATGATGGGATCGGAAGTCGGCGTGCGATTCCGGCCGCATTTTTTTCCCTTCACCGAACCGAGCGTGGAAGTCGATTTCTCCTGCCACGTCTGCGCGGGCGCAGGCTGTCGCGTATGCGGCCACAGCGGATGGATCGAGATCATGGGTGCCGGAATGGTGGACCCGGAAGTGTTCCAGGCAGTGGGGTACGACCCCGAGCAGGTGACCGGCTACGCCTTCGGAATGGGCGTGGAACGAATTGCGATGATCCAGTACGGGATCAAGGACATTCGGCACCTCTACGAAAACGACGCGCGCTACCTTTGCCAGTTCGAATAAGGCAACAACCCGTGCCGAACCGGCTCCCGGTCTTTCTTCATTACGGCACCAGCGGGCGGATCGCGTTGACGCGATAGTTTTCCAGATCCGAGCCACCGATAGGCACGGTTCGCGTCGTCTGCGTTCCGGCGTCCGGAGCCTGATTTGCCAGGCCGCTGTCTACCCAACCGGACGGGTTGTTCGTTGGATCGGGATTCAATTCAACGCGGTACAGGCGGGTGGGCACGCTGTTCCAGGTAACATGCCCTTCGCTCATCGAGGGATCCAGCACCTTGTCAGTGATGACGAAGAGCGAGTCGGCATCAAGCGGGTCGGTTCCCGCCAAGTATTCCTCCTTGTCGGTCGCCCCGTCTCCGTCGCCGTCTCCGTCCATACGGAGCACGGACAGCAGGCCGCTATGCGAAAGCTCCCAGGCATCGGGCAGCATGTCTCCATCCTGGTCCGGGCCGGGGTCAAGACGGTCGGTCTGCACATGACCCATTATATCGCCCAGGCTGATCCAACCCACGTTTGCTCCGTAGGCAAAACCGTCAAGATCACCGGTCAGGAGATCTACCACCGGGTTTCCCATGCTTTCGAATTTGACCCATCCGATGTTGGCTCCATAGGCAAATCCTCGCAGGGCCCCGTTCGCCCCGACATTCACCCCATAGTCATTGCTCGCGCTGTTGGAATAAGCAAGGCCATCGTCAGGCATGCCGTCACCCATGTCGATCCAGCCCACGTTCGCTCCATACATGTATCCGGAGCAGAATGCCTCCCCCACCACAAGACCATTGGCTATGTCCCCCCGGGCGTTGATCCAGCCGATGTTCGCTCCGTATGCATCGTCATGAACAGAGTCGATAGTCGTGAGGGCCGACGCGGTTCCTGGCAGAATGAGAAGGTGGCAGATCCCCCCCACTCCAAGAACGCGGACAAAAGCAAAACTCATTGAAATCATGATCCTCCACAATCCCCAAGACTGTTCCGGCCCGGATTCAACCAAAGACAAGTTTGCGGAGCAAGTCTATTGACCTTTTGGGCCCAGTTTCCCACCTTTGTGCGCCCCATACGGTAAGAAAGTAGAGAATCCTCTGATGAAAACACCGGTTTCATGGCTCAAAGAGTATGTGGACCTGGACGACCCGGTCGATGAACTGGTCCGCAAATTAACCTTTTCCGGGATCGAAGTCGAAGGCGTGGAAACCGTGGGAAGCAGCTTCGACGGGATTGTCGTCGGCGAGGTCCTGGGCGTGGAGGCCCATCCCAATGCGGATCGCTTGCGTCTCTGCGCGGTCAACGCAGGTAGCACGGAGTACCGGGTGGTATGCGGCGCGCCAAACGTCGAGCAGGGCGGAAAATATCCGTTTGCGCCGGTCGGCGTGACGCTGCCGAATGGCGTAAAACTCAAGAAAGCAAAGATCCGTGGCGAATCCTCGGAAGGCATGTTGTGCGCCGAAGACGAGTTGGGGATTTCAGAAGATCACGAAGGCCTCATGGAATTGGATGTGGGGCTTGCGCCTGGCACCCCACTCACCGACGTACTCGGCCCGCCGGAAGTCGTCCTCGACCTGGAGATCACTCCGAACCGCCCTGACTGCCTCAGCATGAGCGGAGTCGCGCGGGAACTGGCTGCGCTGTACGGCACCGAGCTAAAAATTCCCGACATCACGCTGGACGAGACTGGAGACGCCGTCGACGGGCAAACGAGTGTGCGAGTGGAGGACACGGAAGGTTGTCCCCGCTACGTCGCGCGGGTTCTTCACGATATCGAAATCAAGCCGGCACCCGATTGGATGCAGAAAAGACTGCGGCTGGCGGGTATCCGCCCGATTAACAACGTGGTGGATATCACGAACTACGTCATGCTCGAATCCGGGCAGCCCCTCCACGCTTTCGACAAGACGCTCCTCGACGAAGAACGCATCATCGTGCGCAGGGCCCGGCCCGGGGAAACGATGCGACCGCTCGATGCCACCGAACGAACGCAGGACGACGATACGCTTCTTATTGCCGATGCGAATGCTCCGGTCGCCCTTGCCGGAATTATGGGCGGGACGGAAGCGAGATACACGACGGAACGAAAACCGCATTGCTGGAAAGCGCCTGCTTCGATGCGGACAAGATTCGATCAACCTCACGTCGAATGGGACTGAACACCGAGTCCTCGTACCGTTTCGAGCGGGGCGTGGACATCGGCGGGGTCGATTGGGCCAGTCGCCGCGCGGCCGGCTTGATCGCCGCATACGCCGGGGGCAAGGTAGCCCCCGGGGCGGTCGATGTCCTTGTTCCGCAAGGACCGCCCCGATGCATTGAGCTTCGATACGTCCGGGTCTGCTCACTGATCGGCCTGCAGATTCCGGCAGAAGAAATCCGACAACTGCTGGCATCACTGACCCTTCGCATTGCGAAGGAAACCGACTCATCGTGCATCGTCGAGATCCCAACCTTCCGCGGCGATCTGGAACGGGAGGTCGACCTGATCGAGGAAATCGCGCGCATGCACGGTCTCGACAAGATCCCCGCGGCACCGCCGCGGGCGGAAATCGTCATCGGATCGGAAGACGAACACACCCGCGCGATGGCGGAGGTCCGTGCCTGCCTTGTTGGGCTGGGGCTCCAGGAGATCATGAACTACAGCTACACCTCGAACGAACTGCTGGAGCAGTTCAAGCTCGACGAGCCCGAGTGCCGCGTTGCCCTTCCGAACCCTCTCAGCCGGGATCACTCGGTCCTGCGTTCGTCATTGATCCCTCAACTGGTGGAAACGCTTGGACGGAATGCCGCGCGCCAGGTTGATCGCGCAGCCTTCTTCGAGATCGGAAAAACCTACCTCCGAAAACCCGACGGAAGCCATCACGAGGAAGGAATGCTGGCCGTAGGCCTGCTCGGCCCGGTGGGACAAACGGGAATGACCCAGGGCGCAGCCACGGCGGAGGAAGCCTACTTCTGGGCAAAAGGAATCTGGGAGTCGCTTGCCAAAGCCAGATCGGTTGGCGCTTGGGATGTGGCTCCGCTGCGGACCCACGCCCTCCAGGACGACATGAGCATGGAAATCTCCAAGGACGGACGGCGGATCGGAATCCTCGGGATCTTGGCTCCATCGATCAGCTCCGAGTGGCGCATTTCCAGCCCACTGGTCGTGCTGGAAGTTTCACTCTCCCTGTTGCTCGAGGCTCCCGGGACAAGCCGAGCCGTGGATTCGGTGTCGGCCTTTCCCGCGATACGCCGGGACGTGGCGATGATGGTGGATACGGCGGTAACCCATCAACAGGTGCTCTCGGTGGTCGAGGGAGTCCGTCCCGTAGAGTTGGAAGACGTTACGCTCTTTGATATCTTTTCGGGAGAAAATGTTGGTGAAGGTCGCAAGAGTCTCGCGTACTCGTTCATATACCGGTCATCGGAACGCACCCTGACCGACAAAGACGCCAACCGCCTGCATGACCGAGTGAAGAAAGCTCTGCAAAAAGAACTGGGCGCCGAAATTCGTGATCATTAATTCGGCTCATTTGTTGCGTGTCCACGGTCCCGACTCAATCGCGCCTCCCCTCCGTACACGCCTCGAATTGTTCTTGTGTCTCCCCCCCGACAATTGATATGTGACACGGGTGGTCCGGGCGACGGTTTGAGCCCCTTCCTGTGCACGGGGCAGGAACGAAGTATGCTTGTGGGTGGCCGCATCGATCTTTACTATCCGTGAATGGGTTTTCGCCGGTCCGCAACGGATCGGGAAAGAAATTAAAATACCCTGCCTTGTTCGCGAACTGGGCCTATCGAAGCTTCTGAACCTTAATTATTCGTTACGGGAGTTCGGAGTCCGACCGGCTGACCGCATGCCCCCATGGCGGGGATCCGGAAGGCGGGCGGCAGAGCACCCACCTCGATCGCTCTTAGGAATCAGAGCAAGGCCCTTGAAACGACTTGTGGCGGGGTATTTTCTTTGAGATGAATCGACTTCATGAGCGACTTGTTTGACGAACC
>CAZTAB010000222.1:0-8035 GCA_964611475.1 uncultured Verrucomicrobiota bacterium
TGCGCGCGCCCGAAGGCACCTGGTTCACCGACTGCACCAAGTCCGTCCTCGGCCACGAGGTGTCGTTCCGCGAGCAGATGATGCACGGGCTCCCCCATTGGCTGAAGCGAATCGAACGCATTCATCTCATCGACAGCTACGGCGTACATGGCATTGCCACGGGGGACGTAAACGGCGACGGGCTGGACGACCTTTACGTCTGCCAGCCCGGTGGCCTGCCCAATCGGCTGTTTGTCCAGAACCCGGACGGCACGGCCGACGACCGGAGCGCGGCGGCCGGCGTCGACTGGCTCGATCAAACCGTCAGCGCCCTGCTGGCGGACCTCGACAACGACGGGGACCAGGATCTGGTCGCGGCAACGTATGCGCAGCTGCTGGTCATGGCCAACGATGGCCACGGAAACTTCACCCTTGAATCCCGGCTGCCTCTCGTCGACTTCGACCCGAATTCGATTTCGGCGGTGGACTACGACAATGACGGCAATCTCGATCTCTACGTGAGCGTCGAACTCACCACGCGGGATCCAGCGCCGGGAGAGAAGCGGCCCGAATTCGCCTATCACGACGCGAACGATGGGGGCGTCAATGTTCTCTTCCGCAACAATCGTCAAGCGGACAGCATCAAGTTCGATAACGTGACGCGGGCCACAGGCCTGGATGTCCGCAACCGCCGGCACAGCCTGGCCGCCGCGTGGGAGGACTACGACAACGACGGCGACCAGGACCTGTACGTGGGCAATGATTATGGAAAGAACTGCCTATACCGCAACGACGGGGGACGGTTCGAGGAAGTTGCAGAGGAGGCGGGAGTGGTGGACCAGGCATCCGGCATGTCGGTGAGCTGGGGAGACTACGATCGCGACGGCCTGATGGACCTGTACGTGGCGAACATGTTCTCCTACGCCGGAAGCCGGGTGACGCGGGACGACAGATTCCATCCGGACGCCGGGGAATCCTATCGGCCGGTGTACCAACGGTTTTCCAAGGGCAATACCCTGTTCCGAAATCTCGGCAATGACCGGTTCGAGGACGTCGGCGCGCAGGCCTCGGTGGAAATGGGACGCTGGGCCTGGAGCAGCCTGTTTTGCGACCTGAACAACGACGGGTGGGAGGATCTGCTGGTGGCGAACGGTTATTTTTCCACCGAAGATACCGGGGACCTGTGAAGTTTTTTCTGGCGGCAGGTCGTGTCGCGCAGTGACAGCCTGGTGAATGCGCGCCGCTCGACCGGGCCCTCGCGGTCCTCGGAGGCGGGCATGCTGCATAGCATGGTGCGGCGCGGATTTTCGTTCAGCGGCCACGAACGGAACTGCGTCTTCCTGAACACCGGGCAGCCGCGGTTCGCGGATGTATCCGGGGTCAGCGGCCTCGACTTTGCCGACGACGGCCGCGGCGTGGCCGTCGTAGACTGGGATCTCGACGGGGACCAGGATTTCTGGATTGTGAATCGCAGCGGGCCGCAGCTTCGGTTTCTCCGCAACGAGTTGCCCGCGCACAACCACTACCTCGCGCTTCGCCTGGAAGGCACGACGTGCAACCGCGACGCAATCGGCGCCCGGGTGGAAGTAGTCCTGGGCGGACGAACCCTGATCAAAACGCTGCGCGCCGGCGAGGGATATCTTGCGCAGTCGAGCAAGTGGCTGCATTTCGGTCTAGGCGACAAATCGTCCATTCAATCCGTCACGGTTCGATGGCCCGGAGGCAATCCTGAAACGTTCCCTGAAATCCGTCCGGACAGAAGGTACTACCTGAAGCAGGGCAGTGGGCGGGCGCAACGATGGAAACCGCCTTCCCGGAAACTGAAAATCAAGGCGTCAACCCTGAATCCCGAGCGGGCCCGGGACTCAATTCGTCACCTGCTTCCGCTCCGCCCCCCTCTGCCGGGAATTGATTGCCTGGATGCCGCGGGAAGCAATGTGGTGGCTTCGGTCAACGAGGGCCGACCCACCCTGGTCAATCTCTGGGCGAGTTGGTGTGCGCCCTGCGTTTCCGAGTTACAGGAGTGGTCGGCCCATGCGGATCAACTTCGTTCCACCGGGCTCGACATTCTGCTGCTGAGCGTGGATGGGCTCGCGGTAAGCGGGCAATCCGCGCCCGAGGATGCCCGGCGATTCCTGGACTCCATTGGTTGGCCGTTTCAATCCGGCCGCGCGACCGCCGCCACCCTGGACAAACTGGAGCTTCTCCAACAACAGTTGTTCGACTTCCACTTTCCGTTCTCCGTGCCGACGAGCATCCTGGTGGACGGCGACGGCGGCATTGCCGTGATCTACCGGGGTCCTGTCTCCACCGAACAACTCCTGGCGGACGTGGACGAGCTTGAGAGCAGGTTCGAGGAGCGCCTTGCACAATCAATCCCGTTCCGCGGACGATGGGCTTTCAGCGGAAAATATCCAGTCGGCGACTTCGCGAAACAATTCGAAGGCCGGTTTCCAGAGGAAGAACTCCGGTACCTCGGGTTTGAAATTTCGGATCTCGAAAAGGATCTTTCCGGCCCCCGTTCAACAGGCGCGGAACGGCAGTACCTGGAATCCCAACTCTATTCATTGCGGCTGCGCTACATCGTTCGCCTGGTGCAGCACGGACACCTGGAAAAGGCGGAGCGCCAATGCGGTCTAGGCCTCGCGGTGAAGCCCGGCTCCGTGCAACTTCGCGTGTTCCATGCCGAGATTCTGCTCCGTGCAGGACGCATCGTCGAGGCCGTGGAGACTTTCCATAATGCCCGGTCAAAACATCCGGAGCTTGCACGGTTCGACAACCTGGCCCCCCTTCTAAACAGCCTGGAGCTTCGGGACCGTGCGGCGCGGGAGCTGGTCAGAGAGGCAGAAACGGACCCTTCACGCCGACCGGAGGAAGTCCTGGCGCTGTTCGAACACGCCGCAGCGATCCACCCGGACTTCATTCCGGCACACTTCGGACTGGCGCAGGCACTGTTCGCAGCCGGCCGGCGTGAGGAGGCACAACACACCGCGCGCCGAGCGCTCGCGCTCGCGCGCAAAGCGGGCGACACCGGCGCCGAAAAAAAAGCGGAGGCCGCATTACGGGCGTATGAAGCGGGAAAACCCTGGCGGGAGGATGGGATGAAATAGGATGCATGGGAAAAATGGGGCCTGTGCAGACCTTCTCCTCACTTCATCCCCTTCAGTGTTTCCTTGGCCTCCGCCAGGATGAAATTTGACGGGTTGCTGCTTCCGGTGTCCACAATCTTTTCAAGCCATGAGCGCGCTTCGGCTGTAGCGCCCTCATCCTGCGCGATCCTCGCGAGAAAGTACCACGCCACCAGCCGGACATCGCCGAAGTACTCGAAACGCTGCGGGGGCTGCGGCAGATGCAGAACCGGGTCCGGATGCTTCTCATTGAACGCCGCGAAGAGTTTCCTCGCGCGCACCCGGTCCCGCTCCTCGTCATACACGAGGAACGCGTACTTGAGTTCCGCCAGGGCACCGATCGGCAAGTCAGCATACTCGGCGGCGACCTGCCGGAACAATGACATGGCCTTCCCGGCGTCGTAGAACATGTAGGCCGCCGCCGCCGACTCGTAGTCGTCGATCGCCTTCGCATGACGCCGAACGCTCCACGCGACCGACAGCGCAGAGACCAACACGATCACGATTGCTGACACAACGGCGAAGCGAAGAATCAGCCCTTTTTTTTTGGATTTTCCGGCAGACATCATGAACCAAAGCGCTCCAGCGGCGCATTGCTGCCTGAGTGGTCCGCCGGGGCGGAATTCTCAACGACGTCAAGGAACCGCTTTTCGGCTTCACTCAGAGCGTCCTCCGCGCTGGGATAACGGCCCAAGTAGTAGTCGACGAATGTCTCCGCCAGCATCACTCTCACCTGGGGCCCCTCGGTCATCAGTGGCGTTCGGATCACGTACTTCTCGAGCGGCTTGATCTGCGCAACGACCCCGGGTTCGATCAGAACCTCGGGCGTCACGTCGTTGCGGATCATTTTCCATGGAGACTCGGCCGCATGGATCCCGAACAGGCCCAGGTACCGGCCACGGATAAACGGCAAACCACGGCGGCTGACATACTTGCCCAACCACTCCCGGGAAAAGAAATATTCCATGTACCGCCAGCCGAGGTCCCGATTCGGGCTCGCCCGCATGAGACACCGCATGCGCGTGAGGTAGGTAAAGGTCCCGTACCGGTCCTGGCGGCGCGCCTGATCGTTCTGCCAGAGAAACGGGATGAAGCGCGTCTTGCCGGCCAAGCCATATCGATCCGCCATCTGGAAATACCAATCGGCCACATACGGTCCGGACATTCCCACATCGCCCTCCACGAAAAACCGGCGCGTAGGCGATGCGTCAGAGCGGAACATGACGTCCGGTCCGAACAACCCCTCCTCGTAACAGCCCCGAATGAACTCGAGGACGAACGCGGCCTCGGGATTGTTGAACGTCGGCACATATCGACCATCCTCGCCGACTTGGAAGAACGGAACCCGCACCGCGTGCAGAAACAGCATCAGGCTTTTCAGGTGCCCGCCCCCCTTTGTCGCCATCGTGAGCCCATAGCCGTATGTGTCGTCCTCGCCGTTACCGTCCGGGTCGTTGAAGGTGAATGCGCGCCAGACCTCGCGTGCCTCGGCAAAGGTGTCCGGAGCCTCCAGCCCGAGGGTCTCGAGCCAGTCCTCCCGAATGGAAAAGACCGCGGGACTGTTTTCGTAGACCGGAAGGCCCAGGATTTTCCCCTCGCGGTTCCGGCAGGCGTCCAGCATGTCGGCATTAAACTTGCCCTCCCGGTAATCGCTCCACTGCTCGAGATAGGGATCGAGCGGCTCGATCAGGTCGTGGTCGTCGAAGAAACAGATCTGCGCATCGGACGCGATAATGACATCCGGGCTCTCCCCCGCGATCTGCGCCGCCATGTACTTGGTCATGTCGTCCTCGCCCACGAAACGGGTGACCACCAGCTCCGTGTCATCCCACCCCCGCTTGCGCGCATAGTCCTCGAACTGCTTGACCTCCATCGTGTCCCACGAGACTTCGTGGCCGGCGCCGAGGCCGTCGCTGTTCATCGCGGTTTTGATCACCTGCCTCTTCCCTTCTCTTCCGGAATACGCATGTCCCATCGCGAGCAGTCCCCAGGCAATGGCAGAGGCCGCGATGCCGGCGATGAAGAAACGGGAAAGGGACATGGGATTGGGGATGGGTTTCCTGGATGAGGCTATGTTCTTGTCTGTCCTAGGGTTGTCATTACCTGCTTGTCTTTCACCAAGTCCAGCCAAACATGCCGTGATTATCCATGATAATCGCCATCCACACCCATTGGCTCCAGCCGTCGCATGTCGATGACCGGGAGCATGAAGCCAATCAGCGAGCTGGGTATGCGCCAATGCAACCGATGACGCTGGACTCGTACCTGGAGGCGATGGAACCGGTGGACCGTTCCGTTGTGTTCCTCATCCGGGCGTTGGCGCTGGGGCATCGGAGCACGAACAACGGGACGGCGGAGCTCTACAACCTGGACTGCCCAGCGATGGTGCTCAAGGTGCCCCCGCTTCCGGGACCGGCTTTGACCTTTCCACCACAGAGGAGGCCGGAAGCCCGGCGACTTCCGCCGTGGCATACTCATGAAGAGAAACCCGCCAGGAGCCAAGAGTCCCGAGGACAAACCTTCCAGCCTAGAATCCCAACTTCTGAGGTTTTACGGCAACGCGATGACGCGGTAGTCCTTGTCGGCGGAAAAGTCCTCCGAATCGTAGAGCGTCGCGCTGTTGCCGTCGCCGTGATAGGTGTAGGACGCATTCCGCCACATGTTGGAAGCAGCGCTGTCCGTGGACTGCAGCAGGTAGTCCGTACCCACCGCGGTAGTGATCGTGAACCCGGGACCGTCGCCAACATAGACTACGGTGAATCCTTTGGCCCCCGACCCCGGCGGGGGCGACGCGCCGGGGTCTAAGCCCGGGCCGATGGAATTCAGAGAATCCGCCAGGATCTCCTCCCTGCTGAGCGCTCTGTTCAGCACCCGGAACTCGTCCACCAGGCCGTCCATCGCACCGGCGGTCGTAACGTCGGGCGCCTGGAACTCGGAGCCCACTGCCATCACGTAACTCGATGGCGGGTTCAGGTTCTGAATCGTCCCCAGACCAAAGGAAAAATCGATCGGCGTGCCGGACTCCTCGCCGTTCACGAAAATGTACCCGTTGGACTCCGTGCCGAGAACACCGGTCCGGTCCAGGACACACGCAACGTGTGTCCATGCACCGACAGGAACGTCGTTGGTGCTGTCGCTGTACCCTTCGTACGCCACTTCCTCATTTGTATCGTTAAACAGGAACCGGACTTTCCCGAGATCATTGGACCCCCCCGCAATTCTTACCGATATCATTTTCGCGGAAACGTTCGGCACGTCGGCGGAATGGAACAAGGTCATTCCCCGCGCCGCACTCGGCTTCACCCACATGGAAATCGTCAGGTCTCCCTTGGAAATATTCACCGGGTTCGAGGGACTCGTGGTCGGCCCGTCATCCACGATACGAACATGTGCTTCGTTGGTCTCGATCGCCCCCGTTCCGTCAAACATGATGGAGTGGTTGTTCGAATACGCCGCAGGAAACGGAACGTCCGTGCTCATCGCAGGGCCGAACTTCCTATCTCCCGTGTTGCCATTGCCACTGGAGTCATTGACCGTGTCGAAATCAAACATGTATACGACCTCGCCCTCGATAACATTGGTACCGTCTGCAAGCGCCGGCGCGAACGACAGCGCTGCGGCCAGGAAGGCTGCGAACAACATGGACATTGTGGATTTCATCAGATGATTCTCCTATGCAAGGGTCCCAAGGCTCAAAGTATTTTCTGCAACCGGTAAACCGTCACCGCGGCACTGCCGTCCGTTTTGAACGTGACCAGCTCCCCGGACCCGTGAATGGTGACCGGCTCGTCGGTCCAGACGTCCGTTTCCGGGGCCGTGGATGTCTGCAGCTTGTAGTCATCCCCCGCCTCGGTTTCAAAGGTGAGCGTGATCGTGCCGCCCGCCGATTGAACCGTCGACTCTCCGGCAAGCGTGGTCGACAACGTGGTCGTGGCGGAAGCCCGGATATACTCGTCTGAGAGTGCGACGGAACTCAGCCGGAATTCGTCCACGAAACCATTCCAGCCCTCGACGGTTTCGATGTTCGCGGATGCAAATTCCGTCCCGACCGCCTGGACCAACTCCTCCACCGGATCGTTGTCGTGGATTTCCTCCCCGGCAAGGCCGGCAGCATTGGCCATGGCAGCGAGGATCCCGTTGACATGAATCGTCGCTTCCTCCTTGGTGCGATCCAGCCTGGCTGCGACATGCGTCCACTCATTGATTGGGACGGTGTTTTCCGGCGTGAACAAATTGACTACCTGAGTATTGTCGGCGATCTGGAGGGTCCAGCGGATGTATCCGCTCTGGACGTATCGAAGCCCGATGCTCTTCGCGTTAAAATTCCGCACCCCGGCGTCCTGGTACAACGTCATGTTCCGGTCGGTCGTCGGCTTGATCCAAGCCTCGATGGTCAGGTCCGTCAGCGCCAAGTCCAGGTCATCGGCCTGCTCACCGGTCGTGGTATCCACGATGCGGATGTGTGGATCGTCCGCACCGAATTCCCCGTTTCCATCAAGGTGAATCGACATGTTCCCCTCGTACCCGCCCCCGATGACGGGCGGCACGTCCGTACTCAGCGTCGCGTCGTAGAAAACCACCCCATCCTGCATGTTCGTCGTATTATCGGTCACATTCGATTCTGTGATTTTGTCAAAAAGATAGATCACTTCGCCATGGATCTGGGCATTCGCGCTTCCGCAGGCAAGCACGGTCATGGCCAAACCCAATTTAAAGAATAAGAGCCCCCGTTTGAGGTGGTCGCGTTGCATTCTGTACTCCTCTCATACCCGGACGGATGGGTCGATCAGTTTAGGGTCTCCATTCGAAACCCGAATTTTCGCTCGCTGTTCTACATCTCCCGGGCATCCTCCTCCGGGTCCCGTCTCGTGTCAAAAAAAAAAAGGGTTCGTGTCAAAAAAAAGGTTCATAAAAAAAAGGTTTATAAT
>CAZTAB010000223.1:0-4292 GCA_964611475.1 uncultured Verrucomicrobiota bacterium
GCGGATCCGCATGGAATTCGGTGACGTCCTGTTCTCCATGGTGAACCTCGCCCGCTTCATGGATGTGGATCCCGAGGAGGCGCTTCGATGTTCTGGCCGGAAATTTGAAGGCCGGTTTCAAAAGGTGGAGCAGCGGCTGGAAATTGAAGGGAAAGGCATGAAGGAGTGTAGTCTCGCGGAGTTGGACGGGATCTGGAATGCGGTCAAAGGGGAAGAAAGGGCGGATCAATGAGTGAGCTGGGGGCGTTGCTATCCGTCCGCAATCTCGTGAAAACGTACGAGTCGGCCGACCACCCGGAGGGTCTTCCCATACTCGATGAACTTTCCCTGACGATGAGCCCTGGATCGCGTGCGGCGGTCATGGGACCCTCCGGCTCAGGGAAGAGCACCCTGCTTCACGTAATCGGTGGCCTGGATCGGCCCGATCGGGGCTCGGTGGAATTGGACGGCGTCGATCTATATTCCCTCGGCCACCGCGAACTTGCCCGCGTCCGGAACCGGGAGATTGGTTTTGTATTCCAGCATCATCACCTCCTTCCGCAATGCACGGTGCTGGAGAATGTGCTGCTCCCGGCCCTGGTGGAACACCGGTCGGCCGCAGGATTCGGGGATCGCGCGGTGGAACTGCTGGAACAGGTGGGGCTTGCCGACCGGATGTCGCACCGGTCGGCAGAGCTATCCGGAGGAGAACGCCAACGTGTGGCGGTCGTTCGGGCGCTATTGCTTCGGCCCAAGCTCCTCCTGGCAGACGAACCTACGGGTTCGCTGGATGCCGCCGCATCCGAGAACCTCGCGAGGCTTCTTGTTTCACTGAATGAAGATCATGCCGTGAGCCTGCTTGTGGCCACCCATTCGGAGATGTTCGCCCGTTCGATGCAGGAGCTTCTGATGCTTCAGAATGGACGGCTGGAAGAAAGGGCATGACCCCGTGGTCCCTCAGCATTCGCTCGCTCTGCCATTATTGGCGGACGAATGTGGCTGTGGGCTTTGGTGTGATGGTTGCGACTGCGGTTTGTGTCGGCTCGTTTGCCGTCGGGGATTCCGTCCGGAACCTCCTGCGCAGAATCGCCGATGCGCGGCTGGGACTCATCGAAACCGTGATTTTGGGAGGGGATCGGTTTTTTACTGAGTCGTTTGCCGGGAACGTGGCGGAACAACTTGATCTTCCGGTGGCTCCGGTCGTGATCCTGCAGGGTAGTGTTGCTGTGGCGGGGAATCCCGGCCGGGTGAGCCAGGTTCAGATCGTTGGGGTCACCGACGCCTTTTGGGGCCTGGCGCCCCCGGGCGCGACCAGGGTTCCGGCCCTGGGCGCCGACACCGCAGTGCTGAATGATCATCTGGCTGCGCGTCTTGACGCGAGCCCGGGCGACGTTGTCGTTCTTCGGGTTCGAAATCCGGGCTCCGTTCCGGGCGATGCTCCGTTGTCCAGTGACCGGGCCGAGTCCGTCGCGCTGAGAATGACGGTCGAAGATGTCGTTGGCGAGGACGGGTTCGGGCGGTTCAGTCTTCGCGCAAACCAATTGCCGCCTGACACGGTGTTCGTTCCGCGGAGGCAGTTGCAGGATGCAATCGGACGTCCTGGTCGGATCAACCTTGTACTGATGGGTGCATCGGGAACTCATTCGGAGGATGGGATTCGGGAGGTTGTCCGGCGAAACTGGCGGTTGGACGATAGCGAACTCATTGTCTCATACGTCGAATCCGCAAACCAGTACGCGCTAAGCAGCCCCAGGGTGTTCCTCGATGGGCCGATAGAGCGTGCCGCACTGGAAGCCTGCGATGAGGCAATCCCCGTTCTTACATATTTTGTGAACGAAATAACCGCCGGTACAAACGCGACGCCGTATTCCATGGTGGCGGCCGTGCCGGAGGGCGTGACACCTTGGGTTTCGGGCCCGGTCAAACCAGCGGGAGGCCTTCCGCCCATCGTGATCAACGAGTGGCTGGCGGAGGATCTTGATGCCGTGCCGGGAGACGAGGTCTTGCTGAAGTATTACGTCGTTGGACCGTATCGTGCGTTGTCGGAGACCTCCTCGCTGTTTCGCGTTTCGTCTGTCGTTCCTCTGGATGGAGCGGCCGCGGACCCGGGCCTGATGCCGCTTTTCCCGGGGTTGGGCGATGCGGACAACTGCAGCGACTGGGACCCTTCCTTTCCCGTTGATCTTTCCCGCATTCGGGATCGCGACGAGGTCTACTGGGATGAATATGGGGGGACGCCGAAGGCCTTTGTCTCCTATCCGGTGGGGGTGGCCCTCTGGTCCAACCGTTTCGGGCGAGTTACCGGCATCCGCTTCCCGGTCGAGGGAGTCGATTCGAACGTCCTGGTGCGGACGCTCGAAGGCGGGATCAATCCGTTCTCGACCGGCATTGAGGTTCAGGATGTAAAGGTCGCGGCCGACGCAGCGCGGAGTGGGGCAATGAATTTCGGATCCCTTGTGCTCAGCTTTAGTTCGTTCCTTGTCGTGGCCGCTCTGCTTTTGAGCGGGCTCCTCTTTGTGTTCGGCATCGAATCGCGTGCAAGCCATATCGGGCTTTTGTGTTCGATCGGGTTCTCTCCAGGTGGCGTGGGGCGACTGTTCCTGCGGGAGGGGGTTGGGATTGCAGCCGTTGCAGGCCTGGTCGGTGTCCCGGTGGGCATCCTGTATACACGGGTGATTCTTTCCGAGCTTTCAAGCGCAGGGATCAAGGTGGGGGGCGGATGTACGGGCGACTTTAGCGGCGGGGCCGGCTCGTTTGGGGCCGGCGCGAGCGGCGCATTCGTTCTGACGCTTGTTGTCATGTTCTTCTGTGCTCGGAGCCTCGCCAGGCGGATCCCGGCGGAATTGCTCGAGGGGGCGAGCGGGCGGCGCGTTTCGCGGGCAACCCGGGGGCGGCGGATCTTGACAAGCAGAAACCTATGTCTTGTCCTGGTATTCCTTGCCCTCGTTGCCGGGCTTCAATCGGGTGGTGCCCGGCAGCCGGCGCAGGTGTTTTTTGTTGCGGGTATGCTGATGCTGCTTGCCGGTATAGCGGGTGCAGCTACTTTGCTGAGAACCCGACGCATGTCCACGGAAAAGCCGGCGATGACGAGGCTGTCGTTGAACTGGTCGGGACTGTGCCGCCGGCGTGGGCGCAGCCTGACAACGGTGGGCCTGCTTGCCTGCGGCTGTTTCATGGTTGTTGGAGCAACGGCACACCGGCTTGAAGTGCCGCGTGTTGGGACGTCGAAGAGCCTGGGCACCGGCGGGTTCACCCATATTCTCGAGCTGTCCCGCTCATTCACCCGGGACCTGAATGATCCCCGGGTGCAGGAGGACCTGGGCGCGGACCCGGATGTCCTTGCCGGTGCGGAGTTCGTTCCGGTGCGCGTCAAGGCTGGCGACGACGCCAGCTGCCTCAACCTGAACAGGGCGCAGCAGCCGCGACTGCTGGGCGTTGATCCTCTGGCAATGGCCGGCCGGTTTTCCTTCGCGGCTCAGGCCCGAAGCGTTGTAACGGTGAAGGGAGCAGACCGGCAGCCGGGGGCGGACAGCTGGGAGTGGTTGAGCTTCGACTATCCTGAGGGAGTCATACCCGCTATTGCGGACAACAATTCCATCCTGTGGGCAATGGGGAGAAAAGTCGGTGAGTCGCTGACTTATCGTGATGAGCGGGGGGAACCGTTCGAGGTAAAGCTGACCGCGGGCCTTGCAAACTCGATGCTCCAGGGTAGTGTGTTGATCTCCGAGCGTGATTTCGTCCGGCGCTATCCTTCAGTGAGTGGACACGAGGTGTATTTTGTCCAGGCCTCCGGGGACGTGCAGGTTTTCGAGAGGGAGGTCGAATTCATCCTGGCGGACTACGGGGTCGAAATCATTTCCGCTTCAGAGCGACTGGCGGAGTTCCATGCCGTGCAGAATACCTATCTCGCTATGTTTCAGGTATTGGGGGCATTTGGGGTGCTGATCGGAAGCGTGGGGCTTGGGGTTGTGGTTTTGAGGAACGTGCTGGAACGTCGCCCCGAGTTCGGTTTAATGCGGGCCATGGGATGGACCCGTGCCGACTTGGTGCGAAGTGTCGTTGCCGAACATGCTGTTCTCCTTGGGATGGGTTGCGCCATCGGCCTGTTGTCCGCTGCCGTGGGGGTGATTCCCTCGCTGACCTCCCAGGCGTCGCCATTTCCGTATCAATTTACCGTCCTCGCGGTTGGAGCCATTCTCTTGAACGGATTGCTCTGGACCGCCGTTGCCGCGCATGTCTCGATGTCAGGACCTTTTCTCGCGTCGTTGCGAGAGGAGTAAGGGCATGAGCGAACCGGTTCGGGTTGGAGTCTG
>CAZTAB010000224.1:0-9171 GCA_964611475.1 uncultured Verrucomicrobiota bacterium
CCCTTGGCGATGGCGCTCAGGTTGAGTTCCAATCCCGGAACCCTTTTCTGGATCTGCTGGTTGGTCAGGACAAGCAGGTTCGAGTAGCCGCACCGCTCCATTAGCTCGCGGATTTCACCGGATTTCGGTGCCGCCGCGGCAGGACTCGTGTGGCCGAATCCCCATCGTCGTATCAGCGGTCCAAGGGTTGGGTCAAATGCGCCCGCGGTTTCCCCGGCCAGATCCTGGGCGTAGGACACGACCTTGGCGAAATCCTTGGGAACCGTGTATGGCTCCGTCGAGCGGGACCGGTTGAATTCGGAGATCCCGCTGTCCTCGATGTAGGTGGACATCTGCCGGTTGATCCCCTGGAGCAGACCGCGGATGTCCCTGGCCAGTTCCTGAAGCCGCCGCACTGTCATCGGCGAATTTGCGATCTTAATTTCATAGGTGGTTCCCATGGTGCCACCGGTAATGGGCGGTATCTCCCGGATCTTGGGATCCCGGATGAAGTACGTGTATATGAAGAACGCGACCAGAACAGAGCCGACGAAGATGGTCTTGCGGACATTGAGCCGCCGGGGCTGGATTATGGTTGCCATGAGTGGAAAGCGAAAGTCCTAGACTGAGCTTCCCACACGCAGCAATGCGGGGAAACTCAAAATGTGGTGATGAATCGAGCGCCTGAGATGCTGGCCTACAACGAGCGGGGATCTAGAATTCGTCGTAGGCGATCATTTCCTTTTCCACGCCGAGGTCGTAGAGCATGTTGTTGACTGCGGCGATCATGGGGGGCGGCCCGCACATGTAGTACTCAATCTCCGTAGGGTCTTCATGATCCTTCAGGTAGAGGTCGTGGGCCACGCTATGAATGAACCCGACCGGACCATCCCAGTTGTCTTCCGGTTGCGGCTCACTGAGGGCGATATGGAACTTGAAGTTCGGGAATTTTTCTTCAATGGCCCGGAAATGATCAATGTAGAAGAGCTCCCGCAGGGACCGGCCGCCATACCAGTAATTGACCGTTCGCCCGGTTTTGAGTGTATGGAAGAGGTGGAATATATGGCTGCGCAGCGGAGCCATGCCCGCGCCCCCGCCGATGTAGAGCATTTCCCGGTCAGAGTCTTCTTTCACGAAGAATTCCCCGAACGGGCCGCTGAGCATCACCTTGTCGCCGGGCTTTAGATTGAACATGTAGCTCGAGGCCACGCCGGGCGGAGCCTGGACGCCGGGCGGAGCGGTGGCAATTCGCACGTTGAGCATGACCATGTTGCCCTCTGCCGGGTGGTTGGCCATGGAGTAGGCGCGGAAGCAGGGCTCGTCGTTCTTGAATCCGACGTCCCAAAGCTTCATGGCATCCCAGGCATCGCGATATTCCTCTTCCACATCGAACTGATCGAATTTGAGCTCGTACCTGGGGACATCGATCTGGATGTATCCACCCGCCTTGTGGTTCAGGTCCACCCCGGGAGGCAGGTCGACGATCAATTCCTTGATGAACGTCGCCACGTTGTGATTGGACCGGACGGTCCCCTCAAACTTCTTGATCTCCATGACTTCGTCGGGGACCACGATCCTCATGTCCTGCTTCACCTTCACCTGGCAGGAGAGACGCATGTTTTCCTTGGCTTCCTGTTTCGTGATGTGGCCGGTCTCGGTGGGCAGGATGCTTCCGCCACCTTCCAGGACATTGCACTTGCACATGGCACAGGTTCCGCCGCCGCCGCAGGCGGAGGGAAGGAACACGGACTGGTCGGCAAGGACCGAGAGGAGTGATGTCCCCGGCGCAACGTCGAGGATCTTGGATCCCTCGTTGAGGTCGATTTTTACCGTCCCGCCCGGCTGCAGGCGCCTGGAGGTGATTATCAGGCCGTATACGAGGAGGAGGATGACGCCGGTGAAGACAACCACACTGGTGAGAACATAGATGAATCCGCCCATGGTCCTGCCCTTTAGTCAGTTAATTGGATGCCGGCGAAACACAGAAAACCGATCGACATCAAGCCGGTAAGAATGAATGTGATTCCCAGCCCGCGCAATCCGGGCGGAATGTTGGAATACCGAAGCTTCTTTCGGATTGCCGCCAAGCCCACGATCGCCAGGAAGAACCCGAAACCGGAAGAAAGTCCAAACACGAGGGACTGCGAGAAGCCGTATTCTCGCTCCACCATAAAAAGCGAGCCGCCCAGAATGGAGCAGTTGACGGTGATCAGCGGGAGGAAAATGCCGAGGGCGTTGTAGAGGGCTGGGAAAAAGCGGTCGAGGGTCATCTCTACGAGCTGGACCATGGAGGCAATGACGGCGATGAAGCAGATGAAATTCAGGAATGAGAGGTCGAGCGTTGCCAGCGGACCGACTTGTATCCAGGCGAGGGCCTCGGGCTTGAGCAGAAATTCATGAATGAACCAGTTCATGGGGCAGGTGATGCCCAAGACAAAAATCACGGCGAAGCCCAGCCCCGTGGCGGTTTCCACCTTCTTGGAGAGGGCGAGGAACGAGCACATGCCGAGGAAGAACGCCAGCACCATGTTCTCGATAAAGATTGCCTTTACGGCCAGGCTGATCAGGTCCATTGACTAGTCTACCTTACTTTTAGTCATCCTCAAATTGCTTGATAATTGTCCGTTGCACCCAGATGATCAGGCCCACGATGATGAACGCGCCCGGGGCCAGGGTGGCCAGCCCGTTCCCGAGATAGGCGCTCGGGAGGACCTGGAACCCGTACCAGGTTCCCGCCCCGAGAATCTCCCGGAAGGTCGCGACGATGATCAGGATTACGCTGTAGCCCAGCGCGTTGCCTAGACCATCGAGGAACGAGAGGTGCGGGGGATTCTGCAGCGCAAAGGCTTCGGCCCGGCCCATCACGATGCAGTTCGTTATGATCAGACCAACAAACACGCTGAGTTGTGTGCTGATGTCGTAAAGAAACGCCTTGAGTACCTGGTCCGTGAGCACGACCAGTGAGGCGATCACGGACATTTCGACGATCATCCGGATCTGGGAGGGTATCACGCTTCGCATGAGCGAGATGATTGTGTTCGAAAGGGTGAGCACAAAAGTGAGCGCCACGCACATCACGATGGCCGTTTCCATCTTGACGGTGACTGCCAGCGCGGAGCAGATCCCCAGCACCTGGATGGTGATCGGGTTGTTGTCGGAGAGGGGGTCGATGATGATGGATTTGGTGCTCGGCATAACGGCTAGCTTCCCCGAATGGAGTCAAAGTACTTGTTGTACTTCGCCATGTCCTCCCGTACGAATTTCTGAATTCCGTTGCTGGTGATGGTCGCAGCCGCGATGCCGTCCACGCAGTGGTTGCAGCCTTCCGGATATCGAGAATCCACGCCATTCTTGACGACCTGGAACGGAAGGAGTTTGCCGGCCTCCCATAGTTCGATGCCCTGGAAATTTTCCAGGAACCAGGGTTCGGAGCACTCCCCCCCCAAGCCGGGCGTCTCGCCGTGTTTGTAAAAGGTCGCGCCGATCACTGTCGCCAGGTCTTTTTGCAGCGCCAGGTAACCGTGAATCGTGGACCAGAGACCGCGCCCGGAAATGGGAAAGGCATACTTGGTGACGGCTCCGTTTTCCGTCCAGAGATACAGCGGAAGCCTTGTCTTCAGCTTTTTCTCCTCGCGGCTCAGGTCGTTGCTGGTGAGGTCCGGGATGATGTCCCCGGTTTCTCCGTTGAGGATCACCTCGGAGATGTTTGCGCTGAAATACCCGTCGACTTCTTCGTCCGAAACGATGCGGTCGCCCTTCTCGCTGGTTACCTGGACCCCGAATGCCTGGAGGACATTCCGTTTGCGGTTCATGTCCGCATTCCTGTTTTGCCGATCCTTCAGGACCGCGGCGGTGGCAGACAGGATGAGGCTGCAGACCACACAAACGACCGCGGCAAAAAGAATTGTTTTTTGATCATCCCTTGGCATGGCTAAACTTTCGCAGGTACGCCTCTCGTTTCCGGATGTGAGATTTTACCACGAAGTGATCGATCGTGGGTGCCATCACGTTCATGAACAGGATGGCCAGCATGACCCCGCCGGGGTAGGCGGGATTCGCCACGCGGATGAGCACGATCAATACGCCGATGAGGATTCCATAGATCCATTTCCCTTTCGAGGTCGCGGCGCCGGAAACCGGATCGGTGGCCATGAAGACGATGCCGAAGGCGAATCCGCCAATGGCCAGGTGGTAGTAGGGGGGCAACTGTGTCGCACCGATGAATTCTCCGGCGGGAAGGATGTTCAGCAGGGCGCCCATCGCCAGGAGCCCGAGAACCCCACCGACCATGATGCGCCAGGATCCGATCCCGGTGAGGATCAAAACCGCTGCGCCCAGAAGGACCGGGATGAGGGAGGTTTCCCCGATGCTCCCTCCCTCCAGGCCCGCGAACATGCTGGAAAAGGTGAACCCCGCATCCTGGAGGGCCCTTGCCGCGTCCTCGCCCACCGGCACCAGGGCGGAGATCGCGAGGGGGGTAGCCCCTGTGAATCCTTCCACCGTCGATCCGCTTTCTTTTACCACCGTCCAGACCCTGTCCCCGATGATGTCCCCCGGGTAGGCGAAAAAGAGAAATGCGCGGGCGGTCAGGGCCGGATTCAGGATGTTGAATCCGGTGCCGCCGAAGATCTCCTTCCCGATGACAATCCCGAAGGAGATCCCCACGGCGACCTGCCAGAGGGGTATGGTGGGGGGCAAGGTCAGGGGAAAACGCATCCCGGTGACGAGAAGCCCCTCGTTGATTTCGTGCTTCCGCACGATGCAGAAGAGAACCTCCCAGAGACCGCCGACAGCATAGGACACGATCACGATGGGAAGGACGAATCGGCAACCCATGAGGACATGCTGTACAAATCCTGCACCCTCGACCTGATTCACCACGTTGTACTGTCTTCCAACGTTGTAGATGCCGAAGAGGAGGCAGGGGAGAAGCGCGATCACCACGGTAATCATGACCCGTTTGAGATCCACCGCGTCGCGTACATGCGGGGCGGATTCGTTCCGGTCCGCCGGAGTGAAGAGAAAGGTGTCGTTGGCTTCGTACAGCGGGTAAAGCTTTTCCAGCTTCCCGCCCGGTTGGAACAGGTGTTTCGATTCTTCCAGTTTTTTCAGGAGGAACCGCATTTAAATTCCTTCCTCCTCGATCATCGAGATTCCCCTGCGGATGATTCCGACCAGGTCCATCTTGGACGGACAGGCGAAAGCGCAGAGGGCGAAATCTTCCGGGTCGGTTTCCAGGATGCCAAGTTTGATTGCCTCGTCCGTGTCGTTTGCGATGATCGCCCGGATCAGGAAGTCGACCATGATGTTCATTGGCATGTACTTGTCGTACAGCCCGGTCAGGACCATGGACCGGAGACTCCCGTTCTGGCTGGAGCCAAGAGCCCAGCGTCTGCCGCGGCCTAGCCACCATGAAAGGTAGGCGCGGGACGCGCTGTATCGCCCGAGTCCGGGCTTGGCCCAGCCCATGAAATGGCGGGTCGGATCCTCTGCAATTACGGTCAGGCCCGAGCACCGGAACGGAACGTACCCGTGTGTGTCGATCTGTTGGCCCCCGAGAACATCCCCGTTGATCACCCGTTTTTCGTCTCCCTCCAGGTTCCCGTCGAGTAGAGGGGAAAGGGGGGCGCCGACGGGGATCCGATGGTGGCACCCGTTGGAGACGCCAGGCCCGCCGATTGCAATGACTCGGTCTGTGGGCAGTTTCCCCGTCAGTAGAAGGCGCCCGACCTGGATCAGGTCATCGGCCCGCGCGGTCCATATGACGTCTCCTGGCATGATCGGGTCGATCTTGTGGATGTGAACGCTAGTATTTCCTGCGGGATGAGGACCCGTGAACCGGTGAATCTCTACTCCCTCTGCCGTAGTCAGCGCGGGCGGAAGGTCATTCCGGTCCCCGGGTAGGATCAAGTGCACTAATCCATCGGTCAGTTTGCCCAGGGCGAAAAGACCGGTTTGAAATGCCGCTTCCTCGCCGGCCAAGGCCACGGAGATGTCCGTATGAAACGGCGCGGTGTCCATGGCGTTGACGAAAATCGACTTGGGGCTGGCGGTCGGATCAGGAACTTGTGAGAAAGGACGCTCGACCAGCAGACCGAGATATCCCGTGGCATTGAGTACATTGAGAATCTGCTGCCGTGACGCCGCCTGTAGTGTGGACGGCTCGAAAATGGGGAACGACTCTGCGTGCATGGTCTGCGCCTGGCTGATGATAATACGTTCGATGACCCGCCGGGGACCGAACTCAATGGAACGGATCCGCCCCGCGGCCGGGGCGCAAACCTTGAAGTCCGGGCGCTTTTTGTCCAGAAAGAGGGGCGAGCCGAGCTTGACGTCGTCATTTTCCTTTACCAGGAGCCGGGGTTTTGTTCCCGTGAATTCCTGAGGATGGATGGCAACTTCCTCCGTCTCGTCGGCGATGCTGATCTCGCCGGACGGGGGGCCGGAGAGACGGATATTGAATCCTTTCTTCGTCGAGAAATCAGCCATCGTTCAGATCCGGAGACTTGTCGATCCGTGGAAGGAGAAACCAACGTTCCCCGGAAAATTGGGGATTAAACTAGCGGGTCGCCAACCAATGTCAACGCTCGATCGATATCTTTCTCCGGTCATGGCCCTTAACCGGGCTTGTGGTGCGAGTCGTATCCCCCGTGTCCTGTGATCGGGGGGCGGTCGTTGTGCGTTGCAGGGGCTCCGGAATCCTTGTTTAGGCAGAAGCCCGCGCGAGGTTGCTCAGGAGGCGGTCGATCGATGGGTTGAAGTCGGCCTCCATGTACCTACGCCAGGCCCCGAGAACATCTGGCCACGCCGCGAGGAGTGTCTCCGGTTGCCGACAGAATTGCTGGATTTCCTCCAGCGGTTCAATTTTTCCGGATTTTGCAGCGCTGATTGCGGTGATCTTGTCCCTGGCTCCGTCGGTGCCAAGGGTTTTCCCGGATTCCTGTTCCGACCCGGTGGCATCCAGCACATCATCCGCGAGTTGGTAGGCCGTGCCGATGGCGTAGCCGGACTCCGTCAGAGCTGCTGCCAGATCCGTATCCTCGCCGGCCGCGGCGAATGACACGAAGGCGAAGAGGGCGCCAGTTTTGAATCGGGCAATCCGAACGCAACGGTCCCATGTCGGCACGGATCCGCGCAGGATCAACTCCTGTTCGGATTCCGCTTCACAGACTTGCCCTGTCATTTCGACGAGCTTGTTTGTCCATCGACTGTCCGTGTGCTGCTTGCACGTGATATCGAGTGCCTTGAAGAGGAGGAGGTCGCCGAGGAGTATTGCTCCCGAGATGCCGCGCTCGAGCCATAAGGTCGGGGATCCCCTCCGGACCATTCCCCCGTCGATCACATCGTCGTGTAGTAGGCTGGCGGCATGGACCATCTCGACGGCTGCCGCGGCATGCTTCATGTCTTCTTCGGATACGAGCTCGGCGGTTGCCAAGTGGTAGGCAAGGCGGGACCTCAACATTTTCCCTGTTGCCAGCACGTTGCCGCTGTTTTTGACCAGGGCCCCGAGGGCGGTGGGGGCAAGCGACTGGCTCATGACCTGCCGTACCTCGCGAAGGAATTCCTCCACCCCGCTCTCGGCCCCTGTGCTTTGTTCAGACTCCTGCATTAAGTGACTATGCAACACGCACATAGGGCCGTCAAAAGAAAACATAGCAATCGCCTGGACGTGGGCTGTCGACCCTTTGATCGGGAGAATCTGTCCCGCTCTCGGTCCCGTGAGGTGTTTGTTTCAAACTCTGGCGCTGACAACGGCCCCGACCTGCGGGGCGAAGGCGTGTAGGCTTGTGATCCATCGCTAATCTACTCATAATTGTCGGCCTCCCGATGAAACTGGATCGAATTCAGGATTACGTGGCCCCGAGAGGCCCAGTGGTTCTCGTCATCATGGATGGCGTGGGGCTTGGTGACGGCGGTCCCGGTGACATGGTGAAGCAGGCAAGCACCCCTCACCTCGACTGGCTTGCCGCCAATGCCCCGAATACTCGCCTGAAGGCCCACGGGCTTGCCGTCGGAATGCCTTCCGACGACGACATGGGTAACAGCGAAGTCGGTCATAATGCGATTGGGTGCGGGCGGGTTTTCAGCCAGGGGGCGGAGCTTGTTCGGGAGGCGGTTTCCGACGGGTCGCTGTATCAGGGGGCCGTCTGGAAAAAACTGATCTCGAGATGTGAGGAAAGGAAATCCGCTCTGCATTTCATAGGCCTTCTTTCCGACGGGAATGTTCATTCCCATGTCGATCACCTGGAGGCGATGCTTGCGAAGGCCGTGAAACAGGGCGTGCTTCGCTTGTACGTCCATGTTCTTCTCGACGGTCGGGATGTGCCCCCGACGTCCGCCCTCGACTACGTGGATCGCCTGGAAATCTTTCTCGCTGCACTGCGGGATGGGCCTGAAGGCGTGGATGCTTCGATTGCCTCCGGCGGAGGTCGCCTCAAGGTCACCATGGACCGGTACGAGGCCGACTGGGGAATGGTGGAGCGCGGATGGGACGCGCATGTCCGGGGCAAGGGCCCAGAGTTTGCATCCGCACGGGAAGCCATTGAGGCCCACCGGGCTGCGGAGCCGGGCGTGATCG
This sequence comes from uncultured Verrucomicrobiota bacterium, assembly GCA_964611475.1. Lineage (GTDB taxonomy): Bacteria > Verrucomicrobiota > Kiritimatiellia > SLOV01 > SLOV01 > CAUZEO01. Next base: position 8,558 of record CAZTAB010000224.1, read on the forward strand.
ACCAGGACCTCCCCCCGTTTGTTGTGGTTCGGGACGGCAGGCCCGTGGCTCCGATTGCGGATGGGGACGGCGTTATTTTTTTCAACTTCCGGGGCGACCGGGCGATCGAGATGTCCCGGGCATTCGAGGAAGAGGACTTTGACCCGTTCGACCGCGCTCCCTGCCCGGACGTGCTGTTCGCGGGAATGATGGAATACGACGGGGATTTGCGCATTCCCCGACAATACCTTGTGGATCCCCCCGCCATCGATCGCACGATGGGAGAGTACCTCGCCCACGCGGGAGTGCGCCAACTCGCGGTAAGCGAGACGCAGAAGTTCGGCCATGTCACCTATTTCTTCAACGGCAACAGGTCCGGCAAATTCAATGAGTCGCTGGAGGAGTATGTCGAAATTAAATCCGACCTGGTTCCCTTCGAGCAGCGACCCTGGATGAAAGCAGCCGAGATTACGGATGTGGCCATCGAGGCGATGGACCGTGGCGATTGCCGCTTCATTCGACTAAACTATCCGAACGGTGACTTGGTTGGCCACTCGGCTGACCGCCTGGCGGTGGAGATCGCGGGGGAGGCTGTCGACCTCGGGGGGGGGCGGCTGATGACGGCGGCACGGCGG
>CAZTAB010000225.1:0-2982 GCA_964611475.1 uncultured Verrucomicrobiota bacterium
ACCTGCCATGAACTCTACGACCATTGCCTTCTCGCGGAACGGATTCCGGTTCAGGGGGGGCATGCGCGGGTTCCGGAAATGCCGGGACTCGGGGTCCAGATTGATGAGGATGCATTGGAGAGGTACCGTGTCGAAGAGGCCAACCATGGTTTGCCAAGACGCCTGATCCGGGTGACCCGCTCATGTGGAATCCATGTTTACTTTGTAGACAGCCGCCAGAAATGGATATTTTACGGTCATGGAAACCAGCCCGTCGATGAATGGGGCGCCCGCACGGAACTGGTCGAAGATGACGGAACCCCGGAATTCGAAGAGTTGTTCTCGCGAGCCACGGAGTCACCCGTGATTTCTCGTGCGGCGGATTGAGTGCGGCAGCTGAAAACCTGCCCCACCTCCCCCGGGCGCGGAGGGCTGACTCGGCTTCATTCTGGGGCCTCTCGGCCCGTGACAATTCCCCGGGCGTCTGGTAATACCACACCATGAATGCACCTCCAGTACTGCTCGGCGACGATGAAATGCAACGGTTCATCCGGGATGGGTACATCGAGCTTCACCCTGAATTTCCCTGCGGGTTTCACGCTGAGATTTGCTCCAAGCTCGATTCCCTTTTTTCCGAGTGGGGCAACCCCTACAACAACGTGCTTCCCTGCCTCCCGGAACTTGCGGATGTATTCAGTCACCCCGTCGTCGATGGAGCGTTGTGCAGCATTCTTGGGCACGACTACTACCTTCACCTGCACCGCCACGTGCATGACTGGCACCCCGGGAGCGATGCCCAGTCCTTACACAAGGACAGCCTTTGCAACAGCCGCAACGCGGTGGATGAGAATCGCCGACACCACCGGACGCGCTGGGCAATGGCCTTCTATTATCCCCAGGATACACCTCTCGAAATGGGGCCGACTGCGATTTTCCCGAGGTCACAGTACCTCAATGTCGATCGGCCGGAGGGGGTTGAAGAGATTCCCCTGACGGGGAAGCCCGGGTCTGTGATTATCGTTCATTATGACCTTCTTCATAAGGCAACAAGGCATGCGGCGGATGCGTTGCGCTATATGGTGAAATTCCTCTTTACCCGCATGACGGAGCCGGAAGTTCCCTCTTGGGATTGTCTCGGCGGTGCATGGATCGATGAGGAGGATCCGCAAAACTGTATTTGGCGGCACGTGTGGGACTGGCATTGCGGCACGACGAATGGATCGCCTCGGGGAATCGGGTCCTCGGTTGCCGACCTGGCCGGCCGGTTGGGCTCGAAGGCGGAAGTAGAGGCCCTCCAGGCATCATACGAGTTGGGGCTGCGGGGGGAGGAAGCGGTTCCGGTCCTGCTTGATGCGCTCCGCAGTCCGTCGGAAGATGTTCGCCGGAATGCGGCGTATGCCTTTACCGGCATGGGCGCTACTGAGGCGTCCATCCTCATGGATACAGCTGCGGATACACCGGCTGATGTCCGTGCCCGGTTGTACGATGTGTTGGGCGACATGGGGCTTTGCGCGGAACCCGCGGTGGGTGGGTTGATTTCTGCGCTGGAGGACGACTGTGACGATGCGCGGAGCCGGGCAGCAGAAGCCTTGGGCACGGCCGGGCAACGCTGTGACGGGCTTGCAGCTCCGCTGGCGGAACGGCTCGAGAAAGACCGTAACGAGGAAGTCCGGCGCAATGCAGCCCTGTCCCTGTCCCGACTCGGCCCTCGGGCCAGGGGTTCTGAGCGCGCTTTGGAGAAGGGCACGAGAGATGAGAGTCATTACGTTCGTGGATATTCCGTGAATGCCCTTGACCGCATGGAGACCCGGGAGTCGCGGGACGTCCTGGTCAGGCAGTTGCAAACGGTCCGGTGGGATTGGGATACGCCCGGCCGGCGGACACGGGCCTGATTCGGTTGAGTGCCTCATCGCAATCCTGATTCGCCACGCCCCGGCGGCGCCTGGAGGAAAGGAAAAGAACCTAGAGCCCAGGCCATGTCGGGGATGTCGAAAACGAAAGAAGCCGAGTCTTCACCGGGCAGCGGAAGAACACATTCAATGGCATGGCGGAGGCGGCCAGGGCCGGGTTTACCTCTGCGCTTTTGCGCGCGCTTCGGGCCACGCGTCGCATGTCCCGCCCGGGTTGGAGCAGGGAAGAGCCTGGGAAATCATGGTGCTATTCCTCGTGACGGAAGGCCTGTCGCTCGATTTGCGCTTCACGGGGCAAGTCGAACACAGACCCTTAAAGAAGGGATGGGGGCGCTCGACGGAAGAAAACGGAAGCATTTATATGAAACAGGAGTCTGAGGAACTGGCGGTTGTTGCTGCAAGGACGATCGCCCACTACAATGAGCACGCCGAGGACTTTTGGATCGGTACCCGCGATCATGATGTAAAACAGAATATCGATGCCCTGCTGCGGCATATTCTCGCTGTTCCACCGTTGTGTATACTCGACCTCGGTTGCGGTCCCGGGCGTGACCTGGCCACATTTCGCGCCCTGGGGCACGAGCCGATCGGAGTTGAGGGTTCCAGGCAACTCGCCGCCATGGCGCGCAAGCACAGCGGCTGCGAGGTCTGGGGACAGGATTTTCTCGCGTTGCAACTTCCCGCCCACCGCTTCGACGGCATCTTCGCCAACGCTTCGTTGTTTCACGTGCCACGTCGGGAGCTTCAGCGTGTATTGGTCGAACTGCATGCGTCGCTAAAGCCCGATGGCGTGCTCTTTGCGTCAAACCCTCGGGGGAACAATGAAGAGGGCTGGAACCACGGCCGGTACGGAGCGTATCACAACCTTGAAGGATGGCGTGGATTCCTTGGAAAGGCCGGGTTTGTCGAGTTGGAGTATTATTATCGGCCCGCGGGGTTGCCGTTGGACCAGCAGCCTTGGCTTGCAAGCGTGTGGCGAAAAGGGAATGCCCAAGACGGAACCTAGGCACTCCGATGGTGAGGATTCCCGCATTCATCCAGCCGATTCCTAGACAAGCCGTCCCTTTTTGCTACACTCCGCTTTCCATGGGCT
>CAZTAB010000226.1:0-19275 GCA_964611475.1 uncultured Verrucomicrobiota bacterium
GGGATTCGCTGTCCTATAGCTGGGTGCTTACGAGCTTGCCGGCAGGAAGTGCCGCAACACTCAACGGGACGGGAGTGGCGCGGACCTTCGTCCCCGGCCTGGCCGGAACGTACGAGGCGCAGCTTGCCGTGAGTGATGGCCTTGTGACCAGCACTCACGACACGGTGACGATCACGGCCCAGTAGCACTCTAGGGGAGATGGAGGCGCAGCAGATTCATAGCGAGCCACGGGGGGCCGGCTGGGCTGTGCGTTGCGTTGTCCCAGTAGGCCGGCATGACGCCGTCGTGGTCGTCTGCATATTGCGTTAATGCGCCCGCATCGCATCCTGATGAAGATTGCTTTGACAGGCAATGGACTTCGCCCGTCCCAGCGCTTCCTGCATGGCGGGTGTCAAAAGGGCGGCGAGGATCGCAATGATCGCGATCACGGTTTTACGCTTGTAGAGGCTCTTTGACTTCGGAAAACTGAACGCATGAAAATCAAAACTCTCTGCACGCTGGCAATAATCATCGCCAGTTCCGCAACCGCCGATTTCCACCACGGATCCCTATCCCGAACGAATTTCGCGCTCAACCTGTCTACGGATTTCGCAACTCCGCACGTGAAGTGGGCCCAACCGCTTGCGGGCGGGCCGGTGCGGGCGCTGTTCTTTCTCCACGTCAGCGGACAACCGGCCACCAACCCCCGCGGTGTTGTCGAGCTGATGCAGCGATTCGATCTGGAGGCCGAAATCGTTTACGCGGATGCCCGGTATTCCGTGATCTGCGGGGAAGAGGAGGCAGCCAGGGCGGGTGTGGAAGGCGTGAAGCGGTTGGCGGTCCTCATGCAGAAGGAATACGACGTCTTTGTCTTCGGGAATGTCAGCATCAATATTCTCCCCGACGGGATCAAGCGTGATATTCTCGAGCGTGTCTCCAACGGCGCGGGCCTCGTCTCCATCGGGCCCGCTCCCTTCGGCCCGGCACGCCACGACGCGATCAAGGAGAAACCCGCTCGCGAAACAGAGCGAGCCGGCCTCCTGCGGCCCACCGGGCTTGCCGGCCTCGTGGATGTGCCGCGGGGGAGGACCGATCCGAGTCGCGAAGTGGCCGGCGAACTCGTCTGGGCCTACACCCAGGGAAAGGGGCGCCAGGCCCTGATCCAGTATAGCACCCAGACGCCCATCGGTTTCGGCGCCCTCACCCCTGAGCTCCCGTTCTCCTGGGAGAACCTGGCGAAGTACGAATATTGGAGCGCCTTTGTCGGACGAACCATTCTCTGGGCGGTGGGTCACGACGTTCGCGGCGGCGTCAGCAGCGTGCTTTTGGATGGGGCGCACTTGCCCGTGGGAACCACCGGATGGCAACCGGCGCTGAAACTGGATTCGATTGAACAAGGTGTGGAGTGGGCGGCCGCCATCCGGCGGATGAGTGATGGGCATCGGATCCCGGCGTCCACGCAAACGAGTCAAATGGAGAAAACCTGGCGGGTCGACGTGGAGCTGCCGTGGCTGCGGGCAGGCGACTATATGATCGAGCTTCGTGCCGGCGACGGCAAAACGTCCCGGGGATTTGCCTGCGTCCCCTTCTCGGTCGTTGCGGATATCTCAGTCGACGTTGCCTTGAGCAGCACCTTTGTCGAGAAGGGCGACCGGCTGCACATTTGGGGCACGATACAGGGCGAGCGATCCGAACAGGATACACTTGCCTTTCGGGCCATCGATTCGAACGGAAGGATCCTGTGGCAGAAGAAGGGTTCTCCGGATTCAGGGGGCAACGCGGAAGTCGAAGTGGCAGCCGCCGCGCATTGGCCCCTTTGGGTTCGAATCGAAGCTCTCTGCGTACGGGCCGGACGAGAAGTAGCCGTGGGCGCCGCCGACGTGAAAGTTCCCCACCGCAATCGGGAAGGATTCACCATGGTCATGTGGGATAGCGCCGATGATGTGCTGGGCTACTATGCCAACCAGAGCTTACGGGAGGCCGGCTTCAATATTTGCCTGAAGACCCATGCGCCCCCCAACACCATCGCGGCGCACGGATGGGCGCAATTGCCTTATACGACCCACATCCAGGATACGTACGACCGGGACGGCCGTATGGAGCCGTTCTCCTGGAACGATGAGGAGGCCGTCTCGAAACACATCCAGGAAATCGTAAACCGATATCGGCCATCCAGCGAGCACGGGGTTTTTGCATATTCCCTGGGCGATGAAGGCACGACGCTGGGGGCGAGTACGGATCCCTCGGACATGCGGGTGTTCCGAGAATGGCTGGCCGACGAATACGGCGGCGACATCGCCGGGCTGAATACAAGCTGGGGGAGCGCCTACGCGTCCTTCGACGAGGTCGATCTCCTCGGATATGACACGTACGAAGGAGAGACGCTTGCACTGCAGGACGGGGTGCTCAAGCAGGGGCTGACCGCCCGCTGGTTTGACCGCCAGGCATTCGCCCGGCACAACTTCCTCGAGCTCGCGGGTCGTTTTGGCAGTGCCTTCAAGGAAATGGATCCGAAAGCGATCACCGGTTTCGAAGGCTCGGGCGGCTTTTCCGATGACGTGGAAGGCATTGTCACGACGAACGGCTTCTTTAATCCGTATCCCGGGCCGGCGGATGAAGTCCTCCGGTCGCTCGTGGCCCCCGACTATCCGCGCTCGTATTGGATCGGGTACCGGAAGGGAGACGTGCCGATCGTCGGCCACGCCATGCGCATGGTATCGAATGGGTCGACCGCGCTGTTCTGGTGGCGATGGGATGACAGCATACCCCGTTTCAACGGCTACATTGGCCCGGATTTCGATCTTCATCCCACGCCCCGCATGCTCACCGAGGCGCTGCGGCCGATCCGCTTCGGCGTGGGGGCATGGTACATGGGCGCGGAGCGGCAGCATGACGGGATCGCGATTCTTCATTCGGTTGCCGCGGCGCTGGCGCCGCGCGCCATGGGGGCGAAGCCGGATCGGTCCGGCAAATATCGGTCCTGCGAAGACGCGCACCGCGGCCTGCAGGCAGCCCTGGAAGACCTCGGGCTGCAATACGATTACGTCACCGAAAAGCGGATCATCAACGGCATTTTGGATTCAGAGAATTTCAAGGTGCTTTGGCTCCCTCATACGCATGCGCTCAATCCCAACGCCGTGGACGTGATCAAGGCCTTCGCGGAGCGGGGCGGTGTCGTGATTGCGGATACCATGCCGGGCCGCTTCGATCATCATCTTGCCCCGCGCCCGAAACCGGATCTCGCCGAGCTGTTCAGCGGAGAATCGGGGCGTCTATTCGACCATGATCTTGCCCGGTATGAACGTCGCTACGACGAGGAAACGGACGGGCGCGACGAACCCTGGGGCGCCCAATGCCGTGATGAACTGAAGGCGCTGCTCACCGACGTGGGGATCGAATGCCCGGTGCGCATCGAGGGCGCCGACGGCCCGCTTCCTCCACGCATTGAAATGGTGCGTTGGACGCGCGGGGACATCGAGTTAGTCGGCGTATTCCGCTATCCCGCCGTTTTCCGCGACAGGCCGGAATGGCCTCCCTCGGAGCGGGTACGACTGTCATGGGAAAATCCGCGCACCGCATACATACTTCGGGAAGAAGCATCTCCCGGCGCAGATCTTGTCACCGAAGTCGAATTGACCGTCCCGGTCGGCAGGGCACGGTTCGTTATCTTGAGCCCGGATCGCTTGAACCCGGTTCAGCTCGCGGTGAGCAGATCGGTGAAACAGGGAAACAGCGTGTCGGCCAGAATCAAGACGGGAAGTCCGTCGGCGCGGCCGGTTTGGCTGCAGGGCTGGATACAGGACGGCACGGAAGCTCTGTGGATCCGCAAGGCACTGGTGGTGGAGGGTGGAAAGGCAGTGATTGATCTGCCGGTGGCGTACAATGATCAACCCGGGACCTGGAAGCTGCGGGCGACGGACTGGTTCACCGGCTCCATCGCGGAGGCGGCATTCGAGGTCAAATTAAAGTAGCGGAATCCGTGTGTTTCGTGTCTTTTGTGGTCTACTCTCCGATCCATGGCAAACACGATCGATCTCAGCGGTACGTGGAGACTTACATGGAGCGACGGCCACCGGGGCCGGCCGAAGCACGCCGAACGGCAGGAGGCCGATGAATCGCGCTACATCGATGCGGAGGTTCCCGGCGAGATTCATCTCGATGCGCTGAAGGCCGGCTGGATCGAAGAGCCGACTCTCGGTACCAACTGCCTGGCTGCGCGCTGGATCGAAGAAAACCTCTGGAGCTATCGCCGAACGTTCGATGTCCCCGCCGAAGCTCTTCAAGGCCGTGTATGGCTGTATTTCGAGGGCCTCGATCTCGCGGCGACGATTGTTCTCAACGGCGTTGAGATCGGCCGCCACCACAACGCGTTCTACCCCTGTCGCGTTGAAGTGACTGGCCGCCTCCGCGCGGGGGCGAACCTGCAGACCGTTCACATCGAAAGCGGCCTTGTTCATGTCGCGGACAAGCAAGCCAGGGGATACGACCACAAGCCGGACCAGCTTCTGCACAAACGCCATTGGTTGCGCAAACCACAGTTCCAGTTTAGCTGGGATTGGTCCTGCCGGCTGATCAACGTGGGCATTTACAGACCCGTCCGCCTGGAGTGGACGGAGGCGCCTTGCCGCGTGGAGCAGCTGGTGCCGCTCGTCGAGCTCTCCCCCGATCTGAAGAAGGGATCGGTTTGCGCTCGTCTCTTCGTGGAAGGTCTCGCGGAGGATGCGTGCAAGGGAGTTTTGACTGCCGAACTTGAGGAGACGGGTGTACGAGGCACCGCAGATGTTGAAATCAAGGCCGGGCTCAATCCGTGTGAAACGCACTTCGAAATCGCAGACCCGGATCTTTGGTGGCCTGCGGGCCATGGGGAGCAGAACCTGTACACACTCCGGGTCACTCTCTCCGTTGACGGGAAGGAAATTGCGGCAAGGACGACTCGAATCGGGTTTCGCCAAGTGCGGGTTCTCCAGGATCCCCATCCCGAAGGCGGTCAGTTCTACACCCTGGAAGCGAACGGCAGGAAGATCTTCGCCAAGGGTGCCAACTGGGCGCCGGCGGAGTTGATTTCGGCGCGCCTTACGCCGGATCGCTATGCCGGGCTGATCGATCTCGCCCGGGAGGCGCATTTCAACTTTTTCCGAATCAACGGCGTCGGTTGGTACGAGAACGAAGAGTTCTACGACCTGTGTGACGAGCATGGAATCATGGTCTGGCAGGACTTTCCGTTCACCTGTAGCAAGTTTCCGCTCGGCGACGAATCGTTCTACCGGGACATTCGGAAAGAGGCGGTCTACCAGGTCCGTCGCCTGGCCCGGCATCCGAGCCTGGTGGTCTGGTGCGGCAACAACGAACTGGAGTGGGCGAGTTGGGACTGGGGGTACGACAAGGATGTTATTCTGCCTGACTACGGGTTGTACCACCAGGTGCTGCCCCGCCTCCTGGCGGAGGAGGACCCGACGCGGTTTTATCAGCCGAGTTCTCCCTTCTCGCCCGACCACCTCCATCTCTACTGCGACGACGTCGGAAACCAGCATCCCTGGTCCGTTGGAATGTACAACACCGACTTTCGCGACTATCGAAAAATGATCTCCCGTTTTGCCTGCGAGGGCGGCGCGTTGGGGCCGACGTCCCTTCCGACGATGCTGGCGTGCCTCCCCGAAAACCAGCGACAGACCGCGTCGTTTGCCTGGCAGGTTCACGACAACGCGTTTGCCACCGCCGGGGATCCGAGCCCGCCGGACGGAATGATTCGCCAGTGGCTCGGTCTTGACCCGCGGAACATGTCCATTGAGGAATTCACCTATTGGGGCGGCCTGGTGCAGGGGGAAGCGCTACGCGAGTACTGCGAGAACTTTCGCCGGCGCATGTTCGACAGCGGTGCGGCGGTCTTCTGGTCGTACAACGATTGCTGGCCGGTGACGCGGGGATGGTCGATTGTCGATTACTACATTCGACGCTCTCCTTCCTTCTGGTCCGTTCGCCGGGCGATGGCACCGATTCATGTGCTGATTGCCGAGGAGGTCGACCGGGTTGTTGTTTTTGGGGTGAACGACACGAGGGAAATGGTTCGCGGCGAGCTTCGTTACGGGGTGTTTCAGATTGCGGGAGGATTCGATGTCGACCAATCCACGAAGGTGGAACTCCCGCCCAATGCATCGACACGAATCGCGTCATTCGAAAGATCGAGTTGGACAACACCCGAAACGTCGGCTGCGTTTGCTGTTTTCTCGGTAAACGGGCAGGCGGTCGCCAGGAACCGGCTCTTTCTCCCCTTCTTCAAGGACTTGGAATGGGCGCAAGCGGATGTCCAGATGCGCCTTGAGGACGGGCGCATTCACTTCGAGTGCGACACGTTTGCCTGGGGTGTCTGCATGGATCTCGATGGTGAGACGCCGCTGGACGACAATTTTTTCGATATTTATCCCTCGATGCCGCACGCCATCGACTGGCCCTACCCCAGAGCCCCGGAATTGTTGAAGACTGGAAATCTTCAGTAGGGCAGGGGCTCCGCACCAAGCACGATGGAATCCACGAAGGGGTTCTGGCGGAGCACGGTGTCGACTCGTTCGGGAGTGTGACTTCCATTCCCTTCCTCCCGAGGCATGCTGCATCGTTTCATTTTTCTTCGCGATTCTATCGATCCTGTTCCGCTACAGCGGCTCAAAAGCTTGCTTTGCGGGGAGCGAGGGCTTTAATGTGCTGTGCATGATCACGAAGGAACAAAAAGCCCAGTACCGTGAAGAAGGATACATGATCCTTGAGCGGATCGTTCCCGACGAAATGTTGGCCATGTTGCGCGGGGAGTGCTCGTATTTCCTGGGCTATGCTGATGCGGAAATGGATGCCGCTGGATCCGCGACCCACGGGGCCAACCACCGGGGCCTGCGCTATTTTATTTCAAACAAATATCGCTTGAGCCCCGTTCTTCGCGACTTCCTTTTCTCACCGCTGATGGCGGAAGTCGGCAAAGCCGCTCTGGGTTCGGAGGTCTACCTGTTTCACGAGCAATGGGTTGTCAAGGGCGCGGAACGAGGGGCGCATTTCGCCTGGCACCAGGACTCCGGATACGTGAAGTCGGGCGATCCGAAGACTTCGCACCGGCCGTACCTTTCCTGCTGGGTACCCCTGGACGACGTTGGAGAGGAGAACGGAACGGTCTACCTGCTCCCACACTCCCGGGGTGGCACGAGCCACACGATTTATGATCATGGTCGGGAAGAGGGAACGAACGACCTGGTTGGCTACACCGGAGACGATCCCGGAATTGCCATCGAGGTGCCCGCGGGGACGGTCGTCGCATTCACGAGCTACAATCTCCACCGCAGCGGGCCGAATACCTCGCCGAATCTTCGCCGGGTCTACCTCCCACAGTACACTGCCGGTCCCATCATGAAGTCGGACGGCAGCGGGCGAAAGGGGATGGCTGTGCCGTTCGTGAAAGACGGCGAGATCGTGTACGATCCCGGAGGCGATACGGCTGAAAAGTATGGCGGGAAAGCAGGTGCCCCTGTGGAGGACGATGGACCTTGACCCGCATTGTTCAATGGGCTCTTTCTACGATGCGAGGGCCAATTGATGATTGTTGATTTGCGAAGCGATAAGAAGAGACATCACTCTTGCCTGCCTGAAGCTGCATGAACTTTGCGTCGTGTATCCCGGTGGGAAGCGTTACTCGCTCAGCCAACAGGTCGGCGTCATGCCCTTGGCGGAGTTGGCAAATGCATCGTGACCCCTCCATAACTGAAGGCCCTTCATGAGAACCGGAACCGAAGCAAAGCCTCGTCGATTTGAGCATGTCCACCTCGCGGGAGACTGGACGCCGCCGTTTCTTGATCCCGGCCTTTCGTTGGAGGATGTCGCGGACCGGACCGCTGCCGCGATGGCCGGGTTGGGGTGCACGGCTATGCCCGTGAATTATGTGACCGCCCCCTATCACCCGTTGTTGTACCTGTACCCGGATGAACCCTACCTGTTCTTCGGCGGATATGGCGCTTCCCTGGATATGTTTGCCGAATCGACGTATTCCCGGGGTTTCTGGCCCTGTTGGTTTCTCAACGAAAACCTGCAGCGACTACGCGTGATGGGGGACGCGGCGGAGCGTCATGGTCTGACGGGATTGCTCTACATGTGCGAGCCGCGGATGCAGCATCCCGGCATCTTCGACCGGCATCCCGACTGGCGGGGACCGCGCGTGGACAATCCGGGCTGCAGCAAGACGCCGGTCTATGCATTGAACACGGATGTCCCCGAGGTTCTGGATCATTACCAGCAATTGCTCCGGACCGTTCACCGGTCCGCGCCTGGAATTCGGGATATTGTGCTGTTTTCGCAGGACAGCGGCGCCGGTTTCGGATTCGCGAACCACCTCTACGCGGGACCGAACGGCGGACGGCTCCACGCCCGCAAGCCCTTCGCCCAGCGCGTTTTCGACTTTTGTGGTGCGCTTCGCGACGAAGGGCGGAGAACACAGCCGGATTTCGACGTCACGTTGACCACCAGCTACAGCGACGAGGAGCTCGAGCATCTGCACGCGGAAGCCCCGGAGGGAATCCATATTGCGGTGCGGGGCCAGGAATCCTGGGTCGGAGGCCTGGAGGACCAGTGGGCGTTGAACCAGTGCGGGCCGGAACGGCGCGGCAGGATCGGTTTTGATGCCGCGCGCGAGGAACGTATTGCGAATTTTTCCGTCTACGTTGCGCAGGTGCAAAACTCCGGGCGGAGCGTTCGCTGCATGAGCCAGGCCCCGCATGACCTCTACTTCCAGCTCACCATGGTGCCCCAGCCATGGGAGCAGCTCGAGATTCTTCAAAGGTATGAAGAGTGGGGGGCGGACCGGATCTTTCTGCGCGGCTACCTGAATCTTTCCGGCGACGTCCCGTCTGACATCAACCAGGCCGCATTGACGCGATTCCTGGGAAATTCGGATGTCACGCCGGATGCCGCGGTGCGCGCAACCCTGGAGGAATGGGTGGACGAAGCCGCCGTTGCGCCGTTGGAGCAGGCGCTTCGTAACGTGGAAACAGCGGTTCGATTTCGCCCACACTACCGCACGTTCCCAGAGAAGTCGTTTCCCCTGTTCCCGGGGCCCCTGGTTCCGGATCCGGATCGGCTGTCGCGCGATGAGAGATCCTACTACTGGACCGTTTTTTACGACACGATGGCTTCGATTGGCGGGCCGGAATTCTGGATGCCGCCGATGGACCGGGCGCGGGCGGAATATGTCCTCGGCCAGTTCGAGACCTCGACGTTCCCAGCCTTGCACACCGCCTGCGAGTATTTCGAAACGGCGCGTGGCGAAGCGAGCGGCGATACGGAGAGCCTGCGCTGCATTCAGCGGTTGGAACACCACACGAAGCTGTACGAATGCCTGCAGCGCACCCTGTATCACCTGGCGCAGATGCTGGTCCACTGGCGGGCCGTGGACGGGGTAAAGGTTCCGGCGCCGGCGGAGATCGTCGGGGCGGAGATCGCAAACACGCGCGATTGGATCGAGTTGCTGGGGGATGCCCCCGCGGACTGGGTTCGCGTAGCGCCGTTCGCCGGGGCATTGTACAACATTTCGGCCGAGTTGCCGTCGTATCTTGAACGGCGAATCGAGGTGATGGAATCGCATCGGAGTCATCGGCCGTGAGCACGGAACAAGGCGGCGGGATCCTTTTCCTTTCGTAGCCGCTGTTCCATATCACGACACTCGGCCAGCGAAATCTACAGACCATTGCCCCGGTACTGATCGCCCCACGTTTCAATCCGGTTGAAATGCGGGAGAAAATGACGCGCATTGCTTCGATCCCGATAATTGCGTGCAGCGGGACTATGAGAAGTCCTCTACCTCCGGGTCAGGCGCTCCCGGCTGAACTCGAGTGCCGGCTCGGTCCCGTTGTAGCACGGGGCAATCTTCGCCATCCGGCGTCGGACCGGTTCCTGCCAATTCGTGTGGGGTGGGTTGTACATGTTTGCGATGAATCCCCGGATCGGTCCCGGCATGGCTTCGAAATCCGGATGGAACCACAGCGTGATGACGGTTCGGCGCTCTTCGCTGTCGTTTGCATGCGTCGAATGCAGGAGACGAGAGTCACCGAGCACCGCGTCACCCGCTTTCACCGGAACATCCACGTCGTCCGGACGCTCCTGGAACTCGTCCCACGAAAGATCGGCAGCCCGGCTCAACTCGTCGGAGTGGGCATCCCGCAGCACCGCGTGAAGCGGGTTTTCCTCGATGTGGGATCGCGGGATCACCCGCAGGCAGCCGTTTTCCCGGTTGGTGTCGATGAGATAGAACATCAGAAAGATCTGCCCGGGAACCGGTTCGTAACTGAACGGATGGTTCCAGGCTCCCCAATCGTGATGCCAGAACAGGGGCGGACTGCCTGCCGGTTTGCTGATCACGTACCCGGAACTGAATCTGCAGTCTGCAAACCCGAGATCGCCCAGGAGGTGTTCAATCTCGGGAGAGGCGATCAATTCGACAAACGCATCATGACGCCAGGTAATGATCATGCTGCCGGTCGACCGATTGCGGTCTCGTTGCTCGTCGGTCATCCCGTCGATCAGGGATTGGCTGGCTGCGCGAAGGGTCTCGAGCATGTCCGGTCCCAGGACGCCCGGGACGGTGCAGAACCCCTCGGTCAGAAGTTGATCGCGTTTGGCGGAAAGTTTCATCAGGCTCTAATTGAGTTGGATCCTTCGGGGAGGGTAGGCTATCGTACGGGTTCGTTTCAACCTGGAAGGTGCCGTATGGAGAACACGCCACAATCAGATCTGGCTTTGCGTACCCGCCTTTTGAGCGATCCCCACCGTCCCCGGTACCACATTGTTTCCATGGGCGAACGGGGCCTGCCGTTCGATCCCAACGGCGCCCTGTTCTGGAAGGGTCGGTACCACCTGATGCTGATCGTGCAGCCGAAACCGCGGCACCACTGCTACGCACACATTTCGAGCAAGGACCTGGTTCACTGGCGGCACCACCCGATGGCGCTGGAGCCGGGCGACATCGATACCGGGATCTTCAGTGGCGGCGCGTTTGTCGACCGGGATGGAACACCTACCATTACCTACTGGGGCCTGAGCGAGAACGGCGGGATCCTCCTGGCAACCAGCTCGGACGAGGAGCTCGATCACTGGCAGAAGCATCCCGCCAATCCGGTCATTCCCGGGAACCAGGAGGGGTATGATGTCACATCCGGGGGTGAACCGTTTGGCGCGGCAGATCCGTCGGACATTTGGGAGCACGAAGGCCGATACTACCTGCTGACGGGAAACCTTCCCGTCCTGAGGGCCTTTGGGCTGGACAAGGACATGGATGAACACAAGGGCGATACCGCCTACCTCTTTGTCTCCGACGACCTGGCTCATTGGGAGTACCTTCATCCGTTCTATGCCTCGCGGCGCGAGTGGACGGATGCCGATGAAGATTGCATGTGCCCGGATTTCTTTCCGCTGGGCGACCGCCATATGCTTTTGTTCATCAGTCACAATCACGGGTGCCAGTACTACATCGGGCAGTACGGGAACGACCGCTTCACGCCGGAGACCCACGGCCGGATGAGCTGGGAGGACGCTCTTTTCTTTGCGCCCGAAAGCCTGGTGGACGACCGGGGGCGACGGATCATGTGGGCGTGGATCCGAAACGGCGTGGACGAAGAAAAGATTCGCGAGAGCGACTGGTCAGGCACGCTGAGTCTTCCGCGTGTGCTGTGGCTCGGGGAGGATCGGACGCTGCGAATGGCGCCGCCCGAGGAACTGGAGCAACTTCGATATGCGCCGGTCCGTGTCGGCCCCATGACCATCGCCGAAGAGGCCGAGTTCCCATGGGAGGACGTTGCCGGGAGAGACTTGGAACTGGAGATTGAAATGTCGTCGGATAACGCAACGGCCTTCGGTCTTCATGTTTGCCGGTCTCCGGACGGTGAGGAACGGACATCCATCTACTACGATTCCGATGAAGAGAAGCTGTGCATCGATACCCGAAAATCAGGATCGGACCGGGGGCCGCTGTCCGTGGAAGGCGGGCCGTTCAAGCTCTGTTCAGGCGAATTGCTGAGGTTGCGGGTTTTCATCGATCGTTCCATCGTAGAGGTCTTCGTCTACGATCGCCAGGCGGTCATGCGCCGAATCTATCCCATGCGGAGCGACAGTATGGGTGTGGCATTCTTCAGCCGCGGCGGACCTGCCTCTGTTCACCGGGCATCGGCGTGGAAAATGGGGCCGAGCAATCCATGGTGAGTACCGGACGAATTCGCATTGGCATCGTGGGCGCCGGCGGCTATGGCCGCAGCGCCCGCGGCAACCTGCGCCATGTGGATGAATTTGAGATTGTTGCCTGCATGGACGTTGATCCGGAGATCGCCGCGGAGGCCGCGGAGGAAGAACAGGCAGAGCCGGTCGCCTCCCTGGAAGAGTTGCTCGCGTTTCCTGGTCTTGACGCGGTCTCGATCAATACGCCCATTCCGCTTCATGCCGGACAGTCGTTGCAGAGCCTGGCTGCGGGAAAGCATGTTCTGGTCACCAAGCCGGTGGCTCGCACCGTGGCCGACGCCCTTGCCGTCATGAAGAGCGCGTCGGATCGGAAGCTGGCTTGCATGGTGGGCCATCACGCGCGCTTCGCCCCGCCCATGTTGAAAATGAAGCAGGAGATGGAATCGGGCGCGTTGGGACGAATCTGCAACGTATTGGTTACCTGCTGTTCCAGCTCCGGCCTGGAACAAAAGGAAGGAGATTGGCGCGCAGAACCGGGCGCGAATCCCGGGGGCCCGCTTCTTCATTGCGGTATTCATCTGATTGACATCCTGCTCAGCTTCTTCGGCGAAGTGGCAACCGTCAGCGCCATCATGCAGGAGGACGTCACGTCCTACGAAGCGATCGACAATACGCTGACCCTCCTGCATTTCAAAAACGGCGTCCAGGCGGCCTTCGTATGCAACTACACGACAGCGTACATGCATACGTTTGACGTTTTCGGCACGAAAGGAAATCTCCACCACCACCAGCACATTACGGATCTGAAGCAGCACGAACTCTATTTCCAGCCGCGGAAAAACGGTCCTCACGAGCCCTGGGAGGAACTCGAAATTCCGCAGGACAAGGACCCGGCCCAACAGCGCGGGTGCGCGCTGGAAGCGGAATTCGCCCGGCAGATCCGAACGCGGGACCACGACTATCAAAATATGGAGCAAGCCATCGATGCGCTGCGGATCGTCGAAGCGGCGGTGGAGAGTCACCGGTCGGGGAGGCAGGCGAGGGTTTGAAGTGGGGGAATCGAGATGAAACCATTAACCCGGGAGGAGCAGGCAGAACGGCGTTCTGCCGTGTATGTGCTGCACCGGGATACGCATCGAGGGAACTTTGCGCCGGATGGAAGCTGGGTGGGCCTGTTCAATCGCGGGGGCGTCGGGTATTCCCGCGAATGGTTGTGGCACGCGGTTGCATTTTTGGAAGGCGACGAGGCGGACCGGCGGCTGGGAAATGCCATCGTGGCCGCAACCCCGAACAACGAGAACGGATTCAATGGCATCGCCGCCGCGACGATCTGGGAATGGTACGAAGATGTCTTGGATGAGACCGCGCGGAATCATTTGCTCCGGATCGTGAACGACCAGTTTGCGGAATCAATCGACTTTTCCTTCGGCGCCACCGGGCTCAACAATTTTACCGCCATGCGCGCATATTTCCTGGGCGCCGCGTCCCGGATGCTCGAGATGTACGAGGTTCCGTACGTGCACCGCTCCATTCCGGAAGTCTACAACCGTTTCCGGACCCGGGCCTTTGCGCGCAACCTGCTGTTCCTTCTGGAAGCGCAACTGGAGCGCACACGCCTGGCCCAGGAATTCAATAGCCCGAATTACTCGCCGCTTACCCTCTCTGCGATTGCCTCCATTGCCTGCCGGGAAGAAGACGAGGAGGTCCGGGCCATCGCCGAACGCATCGAGCGCCGGCTCTGGGAGGAGCTGCTCGCGTTTCATCATCCCCGCTTGAGGCAGCAGTCCGGGCCTTTCTCGCGTGGTTACCTGGCGGACACGCTGGGCCATGCGTCCCACTGGAAAGTTCTCTGCGCGTTTCTCGGTCTCGACGGGCCGGCGACAGTCGAGGATCTTCTGTATCGGCCGGTGCCGGGTCAGGCAGTCCTGCCCGAGAACGACTCCGCACATGTGCAGTGCATCGCCTGCTGGCTGATGCGGCCCGATTTCCATCCGCCGGAGGATGTGCTGTCCGACTGGGCGGAGCGCGCGTTTCCATACGACTACAGCGCTGACTATCAGTGGCCGGGCATGGGTTTTCTGCGTTCGGACGGAGAGGCGGTGCTGAACGTGGAAGGAGACTGGCGCACGCCGGGCGGAAGCGGCACGGCGTGGTGCCACCAGGAGGAAGGGTTCGCGCTCGGGAGCATGTCGGAGACGCATACGGCGCAGAATCACGCATGCCGGGTAGTCTATCGACATCACGAGGGGGACGAATCCGTGGGCACCTCGCGTGCCGCCACGCTTACGTACCTGGTTCATCCTCCACCCGATTTCGTCACCAGCGAGCTCGGGGAGCGTACTCTGCCGAACCTGGTTCCAAACGATGGAAAGTTCATCCAGGAGCAGGACGGCTGCCGGGTATCGGGTGCGGTGACGCCGCTTCACTGGTTTTTCTATCGGCCGTCGCCTGATGAGCCCGGAGAGATCAGCCTGAGCCTGATGTGCAGTGAACACCTGCCGGTTGATTCGCCGATTGAGTCCGTTCAATTGAATGGAGAAGATTTTGACGGGACCTTGCTGGAAACGGAAGGGGAGGAAGGGCTGTTCGTGGTCTGTGACGGCGGTTTGGAGATGCGGCTACGCATTCGTTGCCCGGCCGTGTCGCGATTCATCATCGAGCGCGTCTGCGGCTTTTTGCGGTGCGCGGCGGTCTTGTACACGGGGATTCTTCCGGATCTGGAGAGAGACCAACTTGAACGATTCAAGATGGAATTTGAGTTTGAAGTCGTTCCGGGATAGCCAAGCAAATCCTTGCGACCATGTCGTAAAAGCAAGAAAGGAATCTCTTGAAAAAAACGATTCTTGAAGAGGCGCTTTGTGCCGGCGTTTCCCGGGGTCACCTGGCGGCCCGGGCCGCCAGGGCAGTTGACCTGCGATTCGAACCGGCCGATGACCGGTTTGTCTGGGTTCTCGACGGCGACACCCGCATCGGGTTGATCGACAAGAAGGAAGCGACCCTGGAATGGATTGCGCCCCACCCGGACAAGCCGCCGCCCCGCCCGCCCGAGATTCCGGATCCCTATCATGCGCCTTCCTACCAGGGAGGACGGTTGATTCTTCAGTGGTGGGTCAATCCAAGCGGCGACGGCTTTACCATGGTGGGCGGCGCCACCTGGCGCACGCCGGCGACACCCGGAAAGCCGTTCATACGAACCGATCCGAACGATCTGCTTCCCAAGCACAAACCGAAGATGGAGTGGTCGTTCAGCGATTCCGGCGGCCCAGAAATCTCGTTTCGGATCGACGAGTCCTATCCTCACGATGAGAGAATCCGCGGGCACCACGAAATCCGCCTCGGTTATGATCCGTTGCCGGACAGTTACACGGCGGACGTAAAGGCGGAACTCGAATCACCCGATCCGTATATCGTGGAGTATGTGAATTTCTACACCGGGGGCGTATACGACAACCGTCCGGAATGCAAACGCCACCAGGTGACGGTCTGGGCCAATCCGGACGGCCGCATTATCCGGTGGCCTCATAATCCGGTGAGCTACATGACGCCGGGCATGAATGACCCGCAGGAGCGTAGCGTGGTGGACGGCGGATTCATCGGCTACTTCTCCGATCCCCACACCAATCCGGTCGTCGAGGTGTTGCACAGTCATCCGCCCACGGCCTGCGCTACCTGCTGCAACATCTATGACGAACACCTTCTTCATCACATGCAGAAAAAGCAGGCAAGCGGACCGTACCGCTGGGAGGCGCACATCCGCCTGTTCAGTATTTCCATGGATGCCGCGGAGGGCCTGATCCGGCAGTCGTCACCGGTCCGCTATGGGATCGATCCGAATCACCAGGATCCGGTGCAGACGGAAGCGGACCGGGAGGGTCGTGACCTGAGCAGCTACACGTTATACAATCCCCGTTTCCCCGGCTTTTACTACAACAGAGTCTGCGACTTCGAAGAGCCGATCCCCAACGACCAGACCGTTGCCGCGTCCATGCTGTACGTGACCCTGTCTGCTGATCACGATGTGTATTGGGATCCCTCGCGAGGACACTCCGGAACGCATTCCATCCGGCTTCGCGGCGGCGGCGACAACGGGATGGTGCAGTCGAGGATCAGCGGGGGACCGACGCCCCACCTGTACGGCAACAAGACCTACCGGCTCAGCGGTTGGATTTCGTGTGAAGGCGTGTCGGGAAAAGGTGCCCGGATCCGGTTCGACGAGATCGGGTTTCGACCGCAGGACGGAGGCATTCAACATGTTGCGGGCCCGACCGTTGGAGATCACGACTGGCGCTATTTCGACGAAGTTTTTACGACCGATTCGAAGACGGAATTCGGATGGCTTTATCTCGAGTTGGAAGGTTCGGGCCAGGCGTGGTTCGACGATGTCGGGCTGGAAGAGGTCTAGTGCATCGTTTGCCCTCTGGACTCGATATCAGCCGTGAGTATATCCGGGAAAGTATCATGCCCGGACCGCGTCAAGAAATCGGCGGCGAAGTGCACCGTCTTGCCGTGGTGGTCGTTGGAACCGGCCCGGACGTCCAGGAGGGGTGGGACGATGAGATCAACCGGGACCATCACTGGGGGCCCCGCGCGGCCATTTTTTACCCGGAGCAAGGAAGAGCGGGATCTCCGGCCCCGCCTCGAGCGGTTTCTGAACGATACCTTGTCAAATAGCTATCGCGACGACGAAGTCGTGGCCGGACTCGAGGACCTTCTCGGCGTCTGCTGCACGTTGCCGGGGGAGGCGACGTCATTTACGGCGGTGCGGCGCCGCGAGGCGCTGCGATACGACCCGGACACCGTATGGAGCGAATTGCCGGCTGGTGTTGTTACGTCACGGGCCGTGATGCGCCACACAATCTCTATCGTCCCGTGAAGCGGGACTACGAAACGCGTTACGCGCGCGGCGAGGCGGATTGATCCAACCAGACCGCTTCCATGTTCTCGCCGAACTCCTTTAGACCCCGCGAATAGTTCGCGCCGGTAAGGTAGGGCCGGTCCGGTCTTCCCGCCACCTGTTCGAGCAGCGAGTCGCTGATGAAGTGGAGTGCAAGGCCGGCTCGTTCATGATCCGAGTTGTTTCTCTTCGTGCAGTGCGCAATGCCAAAATTGAAAAACAGTACGCCGCCGGCATCCATCACCGCCGGCACGATCGTTTCCGTTTCCTCGTCGATCCGGCAGTGAATATGGTGGTTGCTTCCCTGGTCGCGGTCATGATCGTATCGCTCCAGGTGGCTTTGCGGGACGATGTGCATCGTCCCGTTCTTCACGGTTGCGTCATGAAGGGCGATCCACATGCCCAGCCCGTGGGACGGGTCGGGTGCCTTGAAGTAAGCATTGTCCTGGTGCCACCCGGTGCCGACTCCCTGGTGCGGCGGCTTGAAAAATATCTGGTCGAGTTGTTGCACCACGTCGCCGGGGATCAGCGACTGCACGGCACCCCGCACCTTGTCCGAAAACGGCAGGGCTCGGATCAACTCGCTGTGCGGACCGACGGGGCAGATCTGCAAATTGATCTGCATCTCGGATGGCGTCACGCCGTCGCCGTCGGTCGCTACATTGTTGAGTTTGCCCTCGTCGAGCAGCCGGCGAAGATCCGTCTGCAGCGCCGCGACTTCGTTTGCGTCGAAGAAATTGTGAACGATCAGGTAGCCTTCACGTTGATGGTGAGCGATCTGTTCCTTGGTCAACTTCATCACCATTCTTTTCGCATACCCCCGCAGCTTTTGCAAGAACCGAGCCCGCCGCTTGTCGTCCGCAATAGGGGTCGGATACCTGTGCTACGCGCCTCGGGTCCCGCGCAGTCGACCGGCGCACTACAGCTGTAGCACGACGTATCCGCCGGCGCGGATGGTGTGCTTCTGCGTGGAGAAGTTCAGGCCTCTCAGCGTCATCGCCTGCTGGAAGGTGGCGGTAATCCGGCTGTCCGTTGGATTGTTCACTGCCACGTGCCAGGTGTAGTTCCCGCCCGCGTCGGCCCGTGGCATCACCTCGATGATCAGGTCATGGTTGTCGCACACGACGGGATGTCCGATGAGAACGTGGGTTATGTCGGATTGATCCGGATACAGTGCGGCATATACGCGTCCGTCGAAGTCGAAACCGAGCGAGGTATACTCGTCTTCGCCGTCGGTGTAGTACCCCGTCGTGTGTCCGTCGATCTGGAGCAGGCCGGCGCTCCAGTTCTGGTTCAAGCCGTCCACACGGACGGGCAGCGTGAGTTGCATCGGGTTCGTGGGCCGGGCAACCCGGAGTTCCACGGGCGTGTCCGGGTTGGAGGTTTCGACGTCGAAGAATCCGGGAGTGATCAGGCGCGTGCCCTGCAGCACCTCCATCCCCTCCGGCTGGGCGAGGTAGTCCATGACCGCCTCGATCCGGCCCTGGCCGAAGCTTGCGACATCCAGGGGATCGCTGATCGAAAACAGTTCGTACTGTTTCTCCTCGCCGGCGGAAACGGCCTGGGATTGCAGATCAGCGTCAACGTGAAGCAAATAATCCTGATTCCCACCCCGCAGTACGTTAATTCGAACATCATCACCCCGGTTAATAAACAATACATTGTTGTACGCCTCGGACGAATAGATGCCGAACCACTCTCCTGACCGGAGCCGGGTGGAAATGTTGAACTGATAAGTCGCCAGGTTGCGCACCACGATATTCGGCGTACCGGTAATCAGGAAAATATTGGGTCGCGAGGCATTCCACCACGATCGAATCACAACCAACTGGTTGACCGTCAGCGCCTGTTTGAAAGTGATATCGCTTTTGAAGTTGGCAAGTACGGCTCCGCTCCGGTCGCCGATCGCGCCCCAGCCCGTTTCGCGAACTCCGGTCAGGGGACGGTTGAACTCGGTGTACTGCCGCACCGCGGACAGGAGTAAGGACGGATCCATGGGGCCGTACGTATGCCACGGATTGACGTGGGGAATCACTGGATCATAGGCCTCGTCCAGGGTGGATCTCACCACGATGGCCTGGTCGTCCGCAAACTCCATGATCGGAATGTTGTGTAGGGATTCAGCGCCCTCAATGCCCAGGCTGCTGTTCAGCCGGGGCGAATTCCGGCCGAAGTGAACGGTCGGGCGTTCGCCTCGCGGGCCTCCGTCC
>CAZTAB010000227.1:0-3843 GCA_964611475.1 uncultured Verrucomicrobiota bacterium
CATTCCAATCCGCCTGGGCGCCCCATGAGGGCGAGACTGCCCTCGGGAAGGCGAATCTGACCGCGGTACTCCGTGCCGACCAGATCCGGGCCCTCGGCTTCGATTTGCAGTCGATCGACCTTCCCGTTTCGATGCAAAGCGGCCTGTTTCGCGGGGACCTCCGCGCCAAAATCAACCGGGGGCAAATCGAGGTCCTGCCGGAACTGGATTTTTCCCGGACGGGTCGGACCCTGGTATTGCGCGATCCGGCCAAATTGATTTCCAACATGGAACTCACGCAGGAAATTGCAGACAGCTTCTTGGGGCTGATTCATCCGCTTTTCAAGGGTACATCAGTCATCGGCGGCGGACGGTTCCACATGAGCATGGATCATTTTCGTTGGCCCCTTGATCCAGAGATGAAAAACGATGCCTCGTTCAAGGGCGTCATGAAGTTTCATGATTTGCAGCTTGGAGTATCCGGGCTCCTGGAGCAGTTGCTCGCGGCGATCAAGGTGAACGAGCGGGTCGTGAAAATCGATGAGCGATTCATCGAGATCCGATTGGAAGACGGGAAAATACACTCCACGCCCATGCTGTTTCGGGTCCGTGGCCATGAAGTGACGTTATCCGGCACGGTAGGGCTGGACTCGTCGCTGGATTATGTCGCTCAACTACCGGTCACCGAAGAGCTCCTGGGATCGAGGTATCAAAAATACTATGAGTATCTCGAGGGCACGACGCTCAATCTGCCGATCCGGGGGACGGTCAGTCAGCCGGAACTGAACGCGAAGGTGCTGGGTCAGGCCGTAGCGGACCTTGTGGGGCAGGCCGCGGGCAATTTTCTCCAGAAGGAGGCCGGGAAGCTTTTCGACAAGTTGCTTCGGTAATGCCACGCCTTTGTCGCAAACCGCGAGAATGGCATGTCGACGGGCTCTTGGTTTCAGGCTGTAGTGACCAAAGCCCGGGAATGGAGTTCAGAACGGAAGGCTTATTTTGAGTCCCGCATTTTTTTTACGTGCCGCCGCATCCGCTCCTTTGCTGCATTGAGTGAAAGCTCCTCCCGTATTCGGGCGGGCGCAGGTTGCGCCGGCTGAAATCCGCCGTCTGGGGTTTCGACCCGGTCGAGGAGGGACCAGAGTTCGTCCGGACGGGGACAGTCCACGCTTACGTCATGCAGGGAGAGCAGCCGGGTGGAGAGCAGCTTCAGCGAAACCGCATCCGCCGAGCAATAGCGGAGCAATCGTTCCCGGGCCCGTTTCGTGCCCCGGTTTTTCCAGAGCTGCCAGAGCCAGACGGCCTCGTCTCCGTCAACGCCCTGGAGATCCTGCGGCCTGTTTATGTCCAGGTGTTTCTCGATCGACTTCAGCCCGCCCGGCATCTTGTCATGATAGCAGATCCACCGAAGATCGATATGCGCGCATGGGAGCTCGGGAATGTGGAAGGAGCGGAGAACCTGCGGCACATCAAAGGAGGCGCCGTTGAACGAAACCAGCAGATCGACTTCTTCCAACAGATCGAGAAACGCCTCCAAATTTTCCCCGTGCACGAAGTTATAAACGCTGTTGCGGTGGAGGCAGGAGACGACCGTGATGTGGCTGTCCATATCCAGCCCGGAGGTCTCGATGTCAAAGTAGGAGGCCGAGGGGAAGCAGTGAGCGAGAATGCGCCAATGATCCCGTCCTTCGAAAGCGTGCACGAGGTGCCGCAGATTCCGCTCGGTGATTGCCCGGTCACATTGTTCGATCTCGGCGCGCAGGCGTGCGCGACCCGTGTCGCCGAGCGTGAGGTTGTCGGCATAGAGCGCCAGCTGGTCCCAGTCCCGGATTCCCGCGTTCTCCAGCTCGCGCAACCGTTCGGCGCCGATGCCGTGAAAGTGCTGAAACGCGCCGCGGATCAATGTTCACGCTCCCGTTTACGCGACAGAATTGTCGATGCCTTTTTCAGCCGCTGCTGTAACTTGACCGCATCTTTATCCACCGGCGGTGCCGTGACCGCGGACTGCCTCGACTCATGGAAGGTGGTGATCTCCGGGACGACAATCCGGCCCTCCAGCAGCATGACGAGGAGGCTTCGGGTGCACTGTACCGCGGCATCGGACTCGACGAGAAACCCCTCCAGTTCCTCGTCATTAACGCCGGGCGGGAGCGGAGGGATGCAGGATGGGCATCCCGCCGGACACTCGCATTCCTGCAGAATCTGGCGGCACAGAGACAGGGCTTCTTCGATCAGCTCGAAAATCTTTTCCGCGTATCCGACGCCGCCTTCATGCGCGTCATAAAGATACAGGGAGCTTTTCCACTGCAGCGCAGTTTCCTCATGCAGCGAAACATCCGTTTCGATATCCTGGACATCCGCCATGCAGAGGCCGGGCGCCACGTGCTTGAGAATGTAGCTCAGCCCGAAGAGAGCCGCATCCCGGTACCGCTTGTCCTTCTCCGCGAGGGTGTCCCGCCAGGGGGCCGGAGGGAGTAGCGAGAATCCGGTCGTGTCATACTCGAAGGCGGAAAGCGTGATCGGTCCGTAGCCGATGTTTTCGTAGGTCCGCTCTCGGATTTTCTTGTACAGTTTTGGCTGCTTGTTGACGTGGACATAACCGAAGTTCAGCGTGGCTCCCTGTACTTCCTGTGTTTCCTCCACCTCGGTCATTTCGATCCGGTTCTCCCATACCGCCTCGGTGTAGTAATCGACATTGACGGCTTCCACGCGGCAGAGCTTTTGCTCCAGGTCGAGGTCGGTGGACATGTACCGGCTGCCCAGATGCTGGTAGATCGCGTCTTTGTAGAGGGTTCCACGGGCTCCAATGGGGTCGATTTCCCCGATGACTTCTGATCCGTCCACGATTTCCACGTTGTAGTCGGTCATGCCGCGAAGGTTGACGCCGCGGGCGGGGTAGTCCGACAAGGCGTAGCGGTAGCAGTCGCGGTAGGGGACCAGCGTGTTGTCCATTGCCAGCACCTCGGTGGCGATGTCGAAGGCTGATCCCTCGAACAGAATTTCCTCGGGGCGGAGGGGGTGTTCGTACGCGGCGCAGGGGAGATGCTGGAGAATGATGTATGGATTGTTGGCGTTCAACCACGCGCGTTCGATCGGAGCCTCGAAAATGAATTGCGGGTGATTTACCAGGTACTGGTCCACGGGTGTGTCTTTCGCGGCCAGAACGATGACGGCTTGTTTGCCCTTGCGGCCGACGCGGCCCGCCTGTTGCCAGAAGCTTGCCACCGAGCCGGGATGGCCGGAAAGGAGACATAAATCGAGGTCTCCGATGTCGATCCCGAGTTCCAGTGCGTTGGTTGTGATGATTGTGTTGATTCGTCCCTCGAACAGATCCCGCTCCAGTTTTCTTCTCTCGTTGGGGAGCAGTCCACCGCGGTATGGCCTGACCTTGTCTCGGAGCCGGGGATGCCCGTCGACCACAGCACGGTAGAGGCGCTCCACCTGCTGACGCGCTCGGGCGAAGCAGATGGTGCGAACATCCGCGTCGGCCGCAGCGCGGATCAGGGGGATGAAGACCGAGCCGGTGCCTTTTCGGTACAGGGCGGACCCCTGGCCTCGCACCAGTTCGGGGTTCACGAAGTAGAGATCCCGCCGGGGTCGGGGCGCGCCGTCGCGCGAGACTACGTGAAAAGAGCGGTGAAACAGGGCCTGCACGTGCTCCCCCGGGTTTCCCACCGTGGCGGAACAGCAGACGAATACCGGCCGGCTTCCATGGATTTCGCAGGCCCGGAGCAGGCGGCGGAACACATTCGAAACGTGTGAGCCGAATGCGCCGCGGTACATGTGAACCTCATCGACCACGATGTAGCGGAGACGGCCGAGAAAACTTTTCCATCCGCGGTTGTGATTGGGAAGGATTCCTGCGTG
>CAZTAB010000228.1:0-11057 GCA_964611475.1 uncultured Verrucomicrobiota bacterium
CCAGAAGATCCGGCGCCGTTTTCCCGGCAATGGCCATCATGATGGAAGCGCGACCCGAACTGCGGCGGGACCCGGCCGCCCCGGAGGGCAGCGACAGTCCGCTCCACATGACCACGCGCACACCGGGGTCTTCCTTCATCAGTTGAATCACCCGCTGGGTCACCGGCCGAATGGGGTCGGTGGGATAGTAGAAGCGGGCGAACACCGAAACCTCCACGGGTTCCGGCTCAGCGGCCGGGGCCGGCTGGAACGGAGAACAAGCAGCGAGGACAGACAAGATGGCCAATGCACCAGTAAAACGACGCCGGGCAAGAGCCGGAGCCGATTGTGGGCCAAAGCCGTGGGTCATTGCATTTTCGAGTGTAGCGCAACTGGGCATGCAGGAAATACTGGATCACGGTTTTCTCTGATCTTCGATCAGCCAGACCCCAGAAGCAAGCTCGTGGGGGTCTACTTGTCAAGATGCCAAAGACCCAAGGGCCCGGGGGGCCACCATGCGATGTTTGGGCTTGTACTTTCCATCCGCATGCCGCTGGATACTCTCATGCCTGCTGTAGCAGTGGAGAAAAAATCCACGCTGACGGACTGGCTCGAAGGGCTTACTTCTCCGGGCCAGCTCGCAGGGCGTGTTGCTCGACCGGTCGACCTGGCGTTCACCTCAACCCAAGAGCGGTTCATCTGGGTCACCGATCACGGGGAGCGCGTGGGGTTGATCGACACTGTCGAGGCCCTGTTCGAATGGGTTGCGCCACATCCGGGGATCGATACGCCGCGGCCGCGGGAAGTGCCGGCGATCTACCATGCGCCAACATTTCAGGGCGGACGCATCATCGCGCAGTGGTGGCTCTGCGGCACCATGGGCGGGGAGCGACGGCCCGCGCTCCCGTGGCGGATCGCACAGGATGTACCGGTTTCGCAGGACAGCGACGCCGAAAATCGTATCGTGAAAACCAAACCGAAGATGGTTTGGCACTTCGAAAACGGCGGAGGGGACTCGTTGCGATTCTCCATTGCCCATACGTACGCCCATGATGGCTCCATCCTTGGCGAACATGTTTTCACCTTGAGTTACGACCCGCTGGCGGACAGTTACGTGGCAGATGTGGCCGCAACATTGAGCGCGCCCAACCACTATCTGATCGAATGCTGCAACTTTTATACCGGCGGCGTGTATGACAATCGCCCGGGCCGGAAGCGGCATCAAAGCACGATCTGGTCTCATCCCGACGGACGATGGGCGCGCTGGCCTCATAATCCGGTGAGTTACATGACGCCCGGCATGAATGGTGAGGAGCGTCGAATTGGTGTTTCTCCGGGAGATGAGGGCGGCGGATTTATCGGATACTTCATGGATCCACACACCAACCCTGTCCTGGATTTTGTTGACCGCAACTTCGATCTCGTAGGCGCCACATGCTGCAATATCTACGACGAGCACCTGATCTGCCTGCCCCCGGAAGGCTATTCGGAAGCCCATCGCGAGTGGCGGACACGCTTTCGCCTGTACAGCTTGCTGCCGGAGGTCGCCGCGCAGGTTGTCCGGAAATCCGTGGGGATCGATTACGGCGTGGACGTGAACCATCCGAATTCGATTGTGACCGAACCCGGATGGTCCGACGAAGATGCGAGCGGGCGCGTGAATCAAAACCCGCAATTCCCTTCCTTCTACTATGGCTGCGTCAATGATTTTGAGTCCCCGGTGCCTTACGACCGGACGATTGCCGGCAGTTATATTCACGTGAAGTTATTTGAAGACGCCGACGTATATTGGGACCGGGGTTGCGGACATTCGGGCACGAGTTCGATTCGGGTGCGCGGGACCGACGGGGTAAAGGCCGGCACGCGCAGCAGCGGGCCCACGCCTCATCTCGACCCGGACACAGACTATCGCCTCTCGGGATGGATCAGGTGCCAAGGTGTATCGGGAAACGGCGCACGGATCCGGCTGGATGAAATTGGCTTCAAGCCGATCGACAAGCACGGCAGTCATGTCGCGGGACCGGTACGCGGCACGTGCGACTGGACCTACGTAGAGGACACGTTTCGTACACCCCCCGATGGACAATTCGGCTGGTTGTACCTGGACCTGGAAGGCCCGGGGATGGCCTGGTTTGATGATGTTGCACTGGAGGAGTGCTGAGGACTCCGCGGGCACTCGGGCGGGGTCTTCAGCGAAAGGTAGGTGGAAAAAATGAGAATGCAGGCGTGTTTTCTGGCCGTATCGTTGTTCGTTGGCTTCGCCGTACCGACAATGGCGGGGAACCCTCCCTCTTCTTCCGGCCCCTCGATTCTGTTTTGCACACCCAAAGGCGTGGCCCTTCGGCCGTATCTCGACCTCGACTGGATGGGCGAGATTCACGGGCTTGGTTTCGAACCGGATTACACGGAACTCAGCACAGAGTTAACCTGGGAACGAATTAGCCAATACAACGTTCTGGTATTGTACGGGGTCCCCGAACAGGATATAGGCGAGCGGAACTTCCTGTTCCCCGGGGAGGGCCCCCGGCTTGACGAGTACGTACGGCTCGTCGAGCGCTACCTCGATGCCGGTGGCGGGGTGTTCATGATGGTGCACACCGACAATGCCGACATGGGATTGCGAACCCTGATCGAACCATGGGGCGCCCGTCTGCCTCTGGAGTTTTATATCGAGACCGACGAGGACCGGATCGCCCAGATGCCGCGCATGCGCGGGCACGAGCCGATCATGCGCGTCGACACGATCCTCCCTTCGCCCGTGACCGAGGGTGTGCGCAATCTCTGGCTGCCCTACGGGGAGCACTACAATGCCTCCTGGACCGGCCCCATCTCCGTCTCGGATGATTGGCAGGTCGTGGTCAAGGGCACGTCGACCTCCCACACCATGCCGATCGATCTGAAGAAAACCGGGATTGACCCTCAACCGGATCCGCTGGTGCGTCCCGGCGGAGTCAAGGAACCCGACCTCATGGCAATCCGTGAGTACAAGCGTGGCCGGATCTTCCTGGCCGCCCACGAGGTGCCGTTCTCCATCGGGTCGGGCACCCAGTGGCTTTTCAATCGTCGATGCCTGTCACGGGGATTGAAGGGTATCGAATCCGATTTCGAGCGAATGATTCTCAACACGATTCGCTGGCTCGCCGAACCGAGCATGAAGTCTGGTGTGGTGGGAGGATACCAGGCGATGGCGTCCCGCTTGACGCCGCCGAACCTTCGCGCCGGGGCCAAGAAGGAATTCGAAGATACGTTCTGGTCTACCAAGGAAAAAGATCTGCATCGCTCCAGACCCGGCGATCCGGTCTTCCGCGGTCTCATCGGCGCACAGTCAGAGTGGAGCGGGGCAAAAGGAAGCGTGGCCGACTACGCCGCCGCCGCCGGGAAGGCCGGGCTCGACTTCCTGATTTTCTGCGAGACGTTCACCGAACTCACCCCCGCGTCCCTTCGTGAACTCGGAGACGAGTGCAAGCGGAACAGCAGCGAGGGGTTACTGCTTCTCCCCGGCTACAAGATTGACACCAATATCGGCAATCACATGTTTTTCGCCGGCCACGATTTGCCGTGGCCTCGAGAGTCCATTCTCATTGGCCCCGACAAGTCCACTCTTGCCGTTCAACGCAAGCGGGGTGAACCGGCGGAGTTCCTCCATTGGGTCCTCTACGACCACCAGCGGTATGAAGGGCACATGGTGGGATACTTCAACTTCGAGGATCCGCGGGCCATGAGGGTGACGGACCTGAAGCTCAACTCGGCCGCGGCCATTCAGTTCTATCGTGACGGCAAACAGGTCGAGGATTTGACGGAGGACTTCCTGGTGGCCGTGGAAGGGACGCTGACGTCAATGCCGGTCGCGTTCAATCTGGTACAGTCGCCGGAAGAGTTGGTGCAAGAAGTGCGAAGTGGAAACGCCCTGACGTATGCGCAGGCGGCGTCGGTGGACGAGCTGGTCAAGAGTTGCCTGCGGTGGAACAGCCAGTACGACGGCATGAACGTGTTCCCGTCCGACGGGCCGATGATCCGTGCCTGGCCCGAGACCGACCGGACGGCAGCCACATATGGCGCCGAGTCCTTCGTGGTCGACGCGGAGCTGATGGAATCGGAACTACACGTCACCTCGGACATCGGGCTGTCAGAGATCCGGGTCATGAACGGCCGGCGGCAGATACGCCGGTTCCTTCCGGGCGGGGCAAAAAGTTTTCACGAGGTTCTGTATCTGCCCGGACTCGTTCAACAAAACATCGTTGTCATCGCCAGGGACATCAATGGAGGAAAGGCGGTCAGTTTTCCGCGTCGCTGCTGGAAACCTGGTTCGCTTTGTGTAGCCTTCTGCGGCGATCACGTGAATGACTGCGGGCACGGGTTGCTGGCGCGTGGCATTGGGATGTTTCGTTCCCACATGTTCCCCGAATTCCCTGGGGGCGAGACCTGGGACGGGGGCCCGAAGGGCCTTCGGCCGGTGGTGCATTTAGGCGCGACCGAACCGTTGCTGACCAGCAATCTCGGAGCGGAAGGCGCGGGGATGAACGGCATCCCCATCATGGAATCCACCGACGACCAGGCGATCGTCGTGCGATCCGTGAAGCGGGAGGTCTACGGACCGGAGACGACGCCGATCAATTCCTGGCACACCTATGGGCCCCTCGATCCGTCGCGACTGCTTGAGTCGATGCGAAGGTACACCGAATACAACCGCCCGCTCCATGGCGTTCAGCCGACTGGCTGGGCAGCTTATAGTGTTCGAGGCGGTGCCACGATGGCCAATTTTTCCTGCCATGTGACGTTTAAGGCCGACCAGGTGGTCGAGACGTTGCAACTTCAGTCGAGCGACTGGAAAACCAGCAGGCCGGTGGCCCTCGTGGTCGGACACGGTACTACGTATGAAGAATTCGATCTATCGAAAGTGAAAGAGACGATCCGGAAACGAATCGATACCGGGGGGTGGTTCGGCATCTATTCGACCGAGACCTACAACAATGCCTTGTTCATCAACCGCAGCAGTCTGGTCCACCTGGAGGTGAAGACCCATAAGGAGAGCTGGCAGGTTGGGCTTTTCGCGGATATCGACGGAACGAAAGTCAAGGCGGGCGAGTCGTATCATCACGAGATGTTTTCGATCAACGAAGCGATCAATACCGAGGCCCGTGGGCCAGAGCGGTTCTTGCGGGTGCTCGCGTATCTGCGCCGGCCCGAGAATATGGAGGTCATCCGTGGCCGGGTGTTGAACAGCCCCGGATACTTCGACGTCGAGGCAGAAAGGAACGAACCCATCGAATTGAAGGTCAGGCGCCCGTCTGAAGCCATTGCCGTGACGATACCGGTACGTGTGGACGCGTTGAACCCGAGATGGAGCGCAGGGCTGTTTCAGATTGCTGGCCACACCACCGGCAAGTACACGGATGGCAAGGAGGTATACACCTCGCTTGGCTTCGACATGGAGGGATATGTCCACGCAGCGTTGTATCCGGACTACGTGCCGGAAACGCATGTCGTAGTTGGGCATCCGATTGTGTGTGACCGTGACGAACTGGTTCTCGAGGTCATGCCGAAGTCCAGTAAAACGGGTCCCAAGTACGCGTGGCACATCGCGGTGAACAATCCCACCGACCAAGCGATCACTGCCAACTTCCGGCGTGGAATGGACCTGCCGGGACTGGAATTCGCCCCGCAGGAGCACACGATTCCCGCCGGGGGGTATCTGATCCTGACGCATCCTTCGCGCTGGGCTTCTGTGGACTGATCGGGAAGCGCTGTTGAACCCGGACTCCACCGGGCTTGCCTGCGCATTCGCCAGGAGTTGGGCGGGTATCGTTACGCCGTGAAGGCCCCGTCGTTGAGAAAGGTCGTCCCCACATGCTTCATCTTGAAGCACTGCAAACTCGACTCCGTGGTCTGTTACCGGTAGAATACGTAGAGTAGTAATGACTATGTCCTCGGACACAATGACACTCTCGCCTCGGCAGATTGATTCTTTCGAACGCGAGGGATACCTCATCGCAAGAAAGCTGTTTTCGATCAATGAACTCCTGCCGCTGGCTGACCACTTCGATGGATTGGCGCGTGCGGGCCTGAAGATTGAAAGGCACTGGCATCCGGATTCCTCTGCCGAGGATCCCCTGTTGCGCTTCCCTCGAGTGATGAACCCACACCGCTTTCATGAACCGTCCCGGAAGATCCAGCTGGACAAGCGGCTGCGCCATGTATTGGCACAGCTATACGGCGAGGAACCGCTGGCCGCGCAGAGCATGTTTTATTTCAAGCCGCCGGGCGCGCGCGGACAGGCCCTGCATCAGGACAACCGGGCGCTGCAGGCAAAACCAACCACCTGCATGGCTGCCTGGATTGCCATTGACCCCGCCACCCCGGGAAACGGAGGGCTTTTCGTGGTGCCCGGTTCACACACCATGGAACTTGTTTGCCCCCACCTCGCAGACCGGAGAGTGAGCGGAACGTCCCACGCGCTGGACGTGCCCGAAGGCATGGAACTTGTGCCCGTCGGGCTCGATCCCGGTGATGTCCTCTTCTTCAACGGGAGCTTGATCCATGGTTCGTGGCCGAATGAGCATTCAACGCTCTGGCGCCGTGCCTACATTTTGCACTACGTCGCCACCAGTACTCGCGCGAGTGCGGCGGGCCGCAGTCCGCTTCTTGATTTCGATGGCAATGAAATCAACATTCCGGCAACGGAAGGGGGTGGGCCCTGTGGCGGCGAATACCTGCCATTGGAATTGCAGAATCGCCGGGCGGAAAATTAACCTGCTGTCGATGCAAGAATCCCCATGCCGCGCGGGTCACACATGAAGCCAATCACCTTTGCCATTGCGGGATGCGGAAATTTTACCCGGTCTGCGCTGCCCGGCATGATGGGCGCCGCCGGATGGGAACTCACGGCCGCGGTTGATCCGGACGAAGCGAGCCGGACCGCCTTTCACGCGGCCTCGGGCTTGCCGGCCGATCAGATTTTCGCCGATGAGCTGGCGATGTACGAACGCTACAGGCCCGACGTTGTATTTGTACACACGCCGGTAGGCACCCACGTTGAAAACTGCCTCCATGCCTTGGAGGCGGGGTGCAACGTCTGTTGTCAGAAACCCTTTGTGCATGACCTCTCATCGGGAGTGGAACTGGTCGAACGGGCCTCCAAGGCAGGCCGTTGGATCAGCGTGGCCCAGACGTCGCGGTTGACCGACACGTCGAGAGTCATTGCGGAGGCGATCCGGGATGGGAGCATTGGGACGCCGGGGTTCGGCCATCACACCGTCTATCGGGACCGAACACGCCTGGCCCACTCCTATTCTGCAATGGAAACTTGGCCGGTCATTCATGCCACCGGCATCCACACAGTGGACCTGTTCCGGTTCTGGTTCGGGGGCCGTATCCGCGCCGTATCCTTTCGGGGAATCGATTGCGCATGGAACCCCTATCGCGATCCCGGCGCCGTCGCCGGCTGGATGGAGATGGATTCCGGCGTCGTCATGACCTGCCTCACCTCCTTCGTGAGCGCGGTAGCGTTGGATCCCACACGTCACCCCTATGAAGACAACATGATCCAGGGAAGCGAAGGGGCGCTTCACTGGAACGGGCCATGGGACCGGGGTCCGGTGGAATTGATTCGCCGGGATGCCGAATCGCCGATGGAAATCCTGCCGAACGTGGACAACTGGCCACGCGCTATGACCCTGTTGATGGACTCGCTGGCCGATACCCTTCGCAGCAATGAGCCCCTCTATTGTCCCGCGGCTGACAATCTCTGGTCCATTGCCGCGCTCGCCGCCGCGCAGCAGTCCGCGGAGCATGGAGGCCGCATCGAGGATGTGCCGGCCTTCGCCGCTCGCTCCGGACTCAGGTGGCCGGGGTGAGCGGTCCGGCTGCCGGGGGAACCCGGGCGGCCGCCTTTGCGCGCAGCACCATGCGCGTGGGATGCACTTCCTCTTCCAGCGGGATCGGCATCTTTCCCATCCCCAGCACATCATCCAGCACGCCGCCGAACCAGTCCCATCCAGGATCCCCTGCGTCAAAGGGGCCGAGGTCTTCGTTTTCCAGGCAAAGACGCGTTCTGCTCCCTCCATCGACAGTCTCGACGAATCCCCGGGTGCCAAAGATTCGAAGCGTTTCGTTTCCCCAGGATCCAAACGCATTGGAATTGAGATAGTTCGCGATCGCCGTGGCCAAAGCGCCGTTTTCCATCGGCATGATCATCGTGCAGGCCATCATGAGTCCGCCCGACTCGCGATTGCCCAGCCCCGTTTCCAGAGCAGTGATTTCGGTCGCCTGCAAACCCGACACATGTTCGATGAGACGTAGTGCGTGGACTCCGTTCTGGCAGATCAATCCGCCATCCACCGCTTCGTCCTGGGGCCGCCTGGCGTGATAAGGATAGGATTTTTGCGCCAGAATCTGGACGACTTCCCCGATGGTTCCCGATTGAACCAGACGCCGCATGGAGAAGTACGGTTGTTCGAACGCCGTCGAAGCCATTTCGTGGAACACGGCCCCGCTCCGATCCGCCGCGGTGAGAATCGCGTCAAGGTCCGCTTCGGTGGTGGCGCAGGGCTTCTCGGCGTAGACATGCCTGCCCTGCTCCAGACACTGGACCGCATGCCCCGCCTGGTCTGCGCGGCGCGGGGAGCAAAGTGATACCAGGTCCACTTGCTCGTGGTTCAGAACCCCTTCGAGTGTGTCGTAGATCGGGATCGATGCCCGGGTCGGGAGCTCTGCAGGCAGTTGCTCCCGCGAACAGGCCCCTGCAGCAACCAATTCCGCTTTCGGGTGGTGCGTCAGGAGGCTGTGGATCTGGTGACCGTTCAATCCAAATATCGCAACGCCGACTTTGCTCATGATGTCCGGTTAGGGCCGCAGATCCAGCACTTGATAGATGCGCCCGGGTGTCCGGATGTCAACGGTTGTAATGGTCTCGCCGTTGCCCTTCAAGCGGGGACCCAGATCGAACCAGGTTGTCCCGCTGTCATCGCTGAATTGAGCCTGGTATGTTTTCGTGACTTCCGATGGAAAACCGATCTCGGTCCCATCCACGGGTGGCTCGACGACCTGGATCGGATCTCCAATGAAACCGGGCAGGCCCGAACTGACCGACAGATCGTCCATGTTCACGGCTGCATTGGCCGCGCCATTATTCTGGAAGAAGACACGGCGTTCCGGATGCTCGAAATCTAGTGGTCCTACAACCGTCGCCGATGCAGCGAATCGCCCGGAAACCCCGGTGGTGTCATTGGTGGCCGGGACGATCTCAAATGTGGAATTCGTTCCTTCGGCAAACATCGTAAACTGCAGAACGCTCGATCCCTCCACGATTCCCGTCAAGGTGTTCTCATCCTCCCGCCACAAGCTGGGATTGATGCCGCCCGTCTTTTGGTTTTTGAGGCGCACTTCGTCCAGGTAGAGGGGAGGGCTATTGGTTCCATTGCCGAAGATCTGCCACCGAAGCCCCCCATGCCGTTGATTGTCGTGGTTCCCAAGACTCCCCCCGTAAACGTAAAAGAAGAGGCGATCATTCAAATAACGCAGGGTAATCTTGCCGGTCGCCGTCACGCCTCCCGGCGTCTCCGGATCGAATGAATCCTCGGTGAAGAGTGTGCCACCTTCCTTGCACACGACCATCATGTCGGTTTCAGTCACCTCATCGCCCAGGCCCGTGTGGTTCGCGAAGACTCCCCATTGGATCAGGTCGAGTGAATCGTCATTGAAATCGTCGAAAATCTCCCGGGCGGCAAACGTGGAATCAAGGACCCGAAAGGCCCGGTCCGGCACGCCGTCGAAGGCGGATCCCGAGCAGTTCGTACCTGCACTCCCCTTGACCTCAATGCCCAGGTCCGCCCATCCGTCACCAGGAGATGAAAGATCGTCGGAGAATTGAGGCTGATAGAGCGATTCCGAAACGGTTGAATAGGAAATCTTCACCGCATCTTTGACTTCAACGCCTTCCACCACCGCCGGTGGTGCCGCGACGACAATATCCTGCATGATATTGTCGATCATTGTGGGCTGGTTGGCGTTGGAAGCGCCGTTGCCCGAGAATAAATCCAGTCGGAACGTATCTACGACCGTCACCGGTGTATTCGCCCGAGTGGTATAGTTCAGGATTTCTCCTGTGCCGAACGGCGGGTCGGAAACCGGATCGGGCGATGTCGCGCCGATATCCTCAACGAGGAGGTTCCAGAATCCGTTGCTCAGGATCGTCATCGACACCTCGTACCACCGGTCGAGATTATCCAGGCCCGAAGGTTGAAACGATATCGTGGATGAGCTGCCGCTGGTGAATGAGAACACTTGAAACTGGCCGTTGCTGTTACCGAGGATCTCATTGTACTGTGCGCGGAACAGGGGAAGATCGGTCACCGAGTCAACCAGACTCGCGTGGAAGGCGATGGTTTCCGTACTCTGATAATCTCTCTCTGATGGGTTAAATTGAAAACTGATCGATCCCTGAGACATGGGGGCAAACCCCAAATCCGTCTTCAGTTTCGCTTTTGGGATCCCGCTGTCTCCGTCGCGCCTCAGGCGCAAATGTTTGGCCGAGCCGTCGAACGTATCATCGGGTTCCTCGATGCCGGGACTGCAACAGGAAACCTCCCAGTCCGGTCCTACGCCCTTATCGTTCCGGGTCCAGCCACTGAAGGGCACGGTCGTGGGATCAAGAAATTCGCCGTTCGCTACATTGTAGCTCTCGAAATCTTCGAGCAACACCGGCGCTCCCCCCTGAGTCGTGACCGCCCCTGCAACCACAATCATGGCAATCAGTTTGCGTCGGCTCAATAAAGAACAGGGTTGTTGTTTCATGAATCGGGATTCTCCATTTCGTGTTTTGCAACGTTTGACGTGCAACTGACGTCTGCCCGTGGCTCGCTATGAATCTGCTGCGCCTCCATCTCCCCTAGAGTGCTTCTGGGCCGTGATCGTCTCCGTGTCGTTAGGGCTGGTCACATGGCCATCACTC
Source organism: uncultured Verrucomicrobiota bacterium (assembly GCA_964611475.1). Taxonomy (GTDB): domain Bacteria; phylum Verrucomicrobiota; class Kiritimatiellia; order SLOV01; family SLOV01; genus CAUZEO01. The sequence continues at coordinate 10,928 of CAZTAB010000228.1, forward strand.
ACGGCAAGCTGCGCCTCGTACGTTCCGGCCAGGCCGGGGACGAAGGTCCGCGCCACTCCCGTCCCGTTGAGTGTTGCGGCACTTCCTGCCGGCAAGCTCGTAAGCACCCAGCTATAGGACAGCGAATCCC
>CAZTAB010000229.1:0-1743 GCA_964611475.1 uncultured Verrucomicrobiota bacterium
TGTGCCTCCGCGTGCGCCTCTGGAGTGAACGTGATCTCGATGTCGTCCAGGCGCCTCGCCTCGTCCAGCCCGGTCAGCTCGTAGATACAATTGCCGCCCGCACTGTGATGCTCGCCCACGATGTAGGATTTGCCGTCACGCGGGTTACGGAAGAGCTGTCCGCCGAACCATTCGCCGCCCATGGTCATGTTCCGGTGGGATTCGCCCCGGACAGGCTTGGCCGGCAGGGCATCGGGCGCGGAACGGACATCACGAAACAGGCTTCCCACGTACAGCCCATCGGTCGTCATCAGGAAGGCCTGTCCCAGGTTGCCGTTGAACGCGAACACCTCGCCGCGCCCCTCCACCTGCAGGCTGCCGATCACAAAGAGGGGCCCTATCAACATGCCGCGATCGCTCATGGGCGCGGTGTGTGATGCGTGCACCCCGGCGAAGGGATTGGGATAGCGCCAGAGAAGGTTTCCGTCCGGCGAGAACATCATCATGCCGCCGGTTGAATTGGAAAGCAGGTTGCCCCGGGAATCGGCCCACAGGGAGTTGGAAATCCCGTGGTCGGGATCCTGAATGATCAGCTCCGCATTGGGCCCGTCATAGACCGGCGCTCCGGACTCCGTCCAATCCACCACGGGCAACTTCCACACATTGAATCCGCCGTCCATCGATTTCTGGTAGATGGTCAAATCGGGCGCAACCCCGACCGTCTGTCCCCCCTCGAACCCCGTCGGCCCCATCCCCGGCACTTCGAAATAGGTGACCTCCTCCTGTTGCACCAGGCCATCGCCATTGCGATCGCTCCACGTGAAGTTGGTGGTCGGCGAAGGCGCGCCATGTTCGGATTTGACCCCGGTTCGCGAGAAATAGTCTCCCTTGTTCCACCAGATCACGCGGGAAGGATAGAAGGTACCGTCAAATGCCTCGGGGTGGTTTTCCGCGATGTATTGATTCACTTCGTCCGACCAATAGAGATGGTCGCGGATCCACGTGGGCACCGTGAGATAGCGCAGTCCGGTAACATGCAACTGCCCGTACTTGCCCCGCGTACTGGCAAACAGACCCGCCACCTGCCCCATCGCCGCCAGGGGCTGATGCCGGTCCCCCTTTTGTTCGGAGATGGCCACAAAGGATTTCCCGGTCTGCGAAACGAGCAAAGATCGCCCGTTGATCGTAACCTGGTGGCGGGTATGTGCGTCCTGGTACGGCCCGAAATGCGCATCGCGGTGGACGGGTCGCCAGAGCGTTTCCAGGAGCCGGTACTGTCCGCGATCCCAGTCCAGTTCGAAGACGCCGCCGCTCGCGATCGTCCGTTCCGGCTGATCGGGCAGGATCCAGCAGATGGATCCTGCATACGAACCGGCAGCAATGAATTCCTTTTCGAATGCGCCATCTGCGCCCCAGACACTGATCCGCCGCGGCAACCCGTCGAATTCCACCACCCAAAGCCGCCCGCGGCTGTCGATGTCGATCCCGAACGGATTCAGCATGCCGGAGGGATCGAAGGAGCCGATCCACGCCCGGCCCCCTTCCTTGCCCACCGCATGAAGGAATGTACCTTCGCGGGAGAAAACCTTCACGCACATTGCCCGGCCCCAATCGCTGACAAAAATGTTTCCGTCGGCATCGACCGCCAGATCCATGGGGGCCTCCAATCCCGAGTTGACCACGGGTGATGTTTCGCCCGTGTCGGGATCCATGCGCAGGACCTTCTTCTCTTCCGCACTGACCACCAACAGTTCGTCCGGGGAG
>CAZTAB010000230.1:0-6161 GCA_964611475.1 uncultured Verrucomicrobiota bacterium
TGTGAGGAAAAGGGTGATTTCGCCGGGGGGCCTGCTTGTGCTCGCCGTATCGATGATTTGTGGCACCTGTGCCGCCCAGGTTCGGGTCTCAACTGTGGCGGGCGACAAGGTCGCCCTTGATCTCAGCGAGTTTCGCCCGGACCGGACCGGGACATCGAGCGAGTTTTTCCAGGTGTTGAAGAATGACCTAGTGCGATCCGGCTGGTTCTACATGGCCCCCGCGGGCAGTGGCCTGGCGGTGAAGGGTTCGTGCAGAAATTTAGGCGAGGTGCTCAGCGTCGAGTGTGTCGTCCGGCAGGCTGGAAGAGGCTCTTTGTTGAGCCGGACTTACCGTGGCGGGGCGTCGGATGCGCGTCGGCTGGCCCACCGGGTGGCGGATGCGATCGTAAAGGCCGTCACAGGCAGAAACGGCATGGCGTCGGCCCGCCTGGTGATGGTGGGGACACGTTCCGGTCGGAAGGAGCTCTACGTGGCCGATTCCGACGGTCAGGGTCTGATGCAGGTGACCCGTGACAAATCAATAAGCGTCGCGCCCAAATGGGGTCCGAACAACCAGATTGTGTACACGTCGTACCTGAAGGGATATCCCGATGTATACTTGGTGGATATCGTGTCCGGCGGGCGTGACCGGATTTCCAGCTACGCCGGGCTTAATACCGGCGCCGACATTTCCCCCGATGGACGTGACGTCGTGCTAATCCTGTCAAAAGACGGGAATCCCGAGTTGTACATAAAGAACCTCCGGACGGGGAAGTTGACTCGAGTCACGAACACTCGCGGGGCGGCGGAGGCGAGTCCCTCGTGGTCTCCGGACGGCAACCGGATCGTCTATGTTTCGGACTCGAGCGGCCGGCCGAACCTCTATGTGGTTTCTCGGCAAGGTCGTCGAGGCAAGAGGATTACGAGCAGAGGTGTTGAAAATGTGGCCCCGGACTGGGGGGTGGAGAACAAGATCGTCTACTGCACGCGGCAGGACGGTCGATACCGCATCGCCGTGATCGATCCCTCCACTGGAGGATCGAACATCGTCTCTCCCCCGGGCCTTGCCGATTACGAAGATCCGAGCTGGGCACCGGATGGGCGCCACGTGGCGTGTACCCGCACGTTGGACCACAAGGCGCAGGTCTACATTCTTGACACGGACGGGGATAAACCTGTAGCGTTAACTAACTATCGTGGCGACTGGTACTCGCCATCCTGGTCGCCGTAAAAGAGAATCCGTATCGGAGTTGTCGGGGAATCCGGCACTCTCAAAAGGGGTCGAAACAACATGAACATAGGTGTTTTCTTCAGGGTCATGCTCGTCTTCATCGTCTCATCCTTTGTGGTCAGCGGTTGCAAACGGCCGCCCAAAGGTGATGAAAGCGCCTCCATGCTAAGTGATGATTTCCTGCCCGGTGGCGTCTCAACGCTCGACAGTTATGAAGGTGACTCATATGGCATGGAGGGGGAGAGATTCGCTGATGGGGGACGAGTCGCAGGAGACCACGAACCCATTTACTTCGCCTATGACAGTTCGCAGATCACCCCGGGTGAGCGATACAAGGCGGATTCGATCGCGGATGTCCTGCAGGGATCGCAGGAAATACGGCTGGTTGTCGCGGGTCACTGTGACGAACGTGGTAGCCGTGAATACAACCTTGCACTGGGGGAGCGGCGGGCGCTTTCTGTCCGGCAGTACCTGATTGAGTCGGGCATCGAAAGCGATCGGATCCAGACCAAGAGTTTTGGCGAGGAGATGCCCGTGGAAATCGGTCACGATGGCGAGTCGCATCGGCTCAACCGGCGGGCCGAATTCGAACTCTTGAAGCCATAGCCAAGAACCCCCGCCAGTTTCTCCTTTCGGCTCTGGAAAACGCGTGCCGGCATCTCTCGTTGCGTCAGTCTCTTCCGTATCGCGGCCAGTGCGGATGGGGATGTCTGGGAGTGACTCATACGAAATGACGAAATACCCGAATCCAAGTGAATCCCGAACTCTTAATGCCGAAGCGACGCTGATCCTCGCGAGAAGCAGGCAAACGCATTTTCGGGCTCTGACAATGGGAATCCTTTCGTTATTGGGTTCTTGGACATTCCTTATTATTCTTCGTGCAAAAACGAACATTCTCCCCGTATGTCAATGACGGCATTTCTCCCTGTTATTCCAGCCGGTCCCCTGGCCCTGTTTTTGGGCGGCTCCCCGAGCCCGGGCGAAATTCTTCTTGTTCTGGTGATCGTTCTGGTCTTTTTCGGCGCAAGGCGGCTTCCTCAGATCGCCCGGAATCTGGGGCGTTCCATGGAGGCGTTTCGGAAAGCCGCCCGTGACATAACCGATGAAATTGTTCACGCGGATCCTGATCCGGATTTGGCAAAGAAGAAAGAACCTCCCGCGCCGCTTTCGCCGTCCGATACCGTGGCGGCGGGTAGCGAGGAGTTAGAACCGAAGGAACCCGGTCCGGCGCAAGGGGAGGAGGACCGGGATGCCCGAGCCGAGTGAGTCGGAAGGCCTGCCCGGCGACGAGCCGAAACCGTTTCTCCAGCACCTCGAGGAACTTCGCTGGACATTGATCCGGTGTCTGATCGCGCTAGGGGTGGGGCTCCTTCTGTGTACCGGTTTTGTTCCCTGGATCATCGCGTTTTTGAAGCGGCCGCTGGAAATCGTCGACCCCGAGGGTGTAATCCCCATCTTTTCTTGGTCTCCGACGGGGGTCGTGGGCGTGTGGTTGCGTGTGGGAGCCTGGAGCGGACTTCTCATCACCCTGCCCTTCGTAATCTATTTTATCACGCGATTCGTATTCCCGGGCCTGACACGCCGGGAAAAGCAGGTGATCGGCCGTGCCAGCGGTTTTTCCGCAGGCTTGTTCCTTTTCGGGGTGTTTCTGGGGTACTTCGTCTGCGAGTATGCCCTGCGGATGCTGCTGACCATTCACGGCTGGATCAACGTAGCGCCGCAATGGACAATCCAGTACTACGTCATTTTCGTCATCCAGCTGATGATCGGCTTCGGCTTGGCGTTTCAGATGCCGGTGATCGTCCTTATTCTCGGAAAGCTCGGATTGATTACGCACCATCAGCTTCGCGAAAAGCGCCGTCACGTTCTTGTCGGCTGTTTCGTGGTCGGTATGTTCCTGACCCCGGCGGAAGTGGTGAGCCAGGTGGTGATGGCGGTGCCTTTGTACTTCCTGTATGAAATGTGTATCTGGATCCTTTGGCTGGATGATCGGAAACGGGCCAAGGAGGGAGCGGGAAGCGAGCGGGGCGACACTCCATGAAAACGCTCCGGGTCTCCAGCTTTGGTCTGCGCGGCCACGTTGGCACATCGTTGACGGTTCCGGTCGTGCAGGATTATGCGGCCGCTTTTGCGACTTCGCTGGAGGGGGGACGCGTGCTCCTGGGCCGCGACACGCGTGACAGCAGTCCCATGCTCGCGTCCGCCGTACGGTCCAGCCTCCTCGGAGCCGGATGTGAAGTTCTCGATTTCGGAGTCTGCCCCACGCCGGTGTTGCAGTTCAGCACGTCGCGACGGGAGGCCGCCGGCGCGATCTCCGTCACCGCAGGGCACATGGGGGGGGGGTGGAATGCGGTCACGTTGATCGGTCGCGACGGCGCCTGTCTCGACACGAACACCGGTGAGGCCGTTCTCGATCTCTTTCACGCGGGTGATTTCCGCAAGGCCGGTCACGCGGAGCAGGGGGAGATGGTAGAGTGCGAGCGCTATTTCAACGACTACCTCGACCGTCTCTGTGAAGTCGTCCAGGCAGACCGGATCCGCAGCCGGGATTACACGGTACTGATCGATCCGGTGGGAGGCGCTGGATGTGCATTCCTGGATCTGTTTGCCGACCGACTGGGAATTCGGCTGGTGTCGGTCAATGCGGAACCCTCCGGCTATCTCGCCCGGGAACCGGAGCCGAGGCCTCGCAGTGCCCAGCATCTCTCTTCGTTCATCCGGCATGTTGACGGGGATGTCGGATTCGTGCTGAACAGCGACGTGGCGCGCGTCTCGATCGTGACCGAGGAGGGAGAGCAGGCAAGCGAGGAATACAGTTTTGCAATCATCACGGATCACGTTCTGCGGCATCACCCCGGGGTGGTCGTGACCAATACCTGCACCTCGCGAATGGTCGACGACGTGGCCGCCCGCCACGGCGCGGAACTCAAGAAAACGCGGGTCGGACAGGCCTACATTGTCTCGATGCTTACCGACGAGGAGGGCGTGCTGGGCGGGGAAGGCAGCGGGAGTGCGGTGCTGCCCTCCTTCAGTCCCGCATTCGACGGGTTTCTCACGATGGCAATGGTTCTCGAGGCAATGGCGCAATCGAAGCGCTCGTCCTCCGAATTGCTGCGCGCGCTTCCCAAGTATCACATCATCAAGCACCGTCGGCCCTGTGATGCACACGCCGCCTACCATGCGGTCGATTCCATTGCACGTCGTCTCGTCGATCGGGCGGATGGGACATTGGATAGTTCCGATGGCATTCGCATCGACTGGGAGGACGGCTGGGTCCACATTCGCCCGTCCCAGACTGAACAGCTTATCCGGATCATTTCGGAATCGACGGAGCGGGAGCGGGCGGAGAGTCGAGGGGATGAAATTGCCAAACTAGTGGACCAGGAACTTTCGTGACGCCTGATGCGTGAAGCACTTAAAGTCGGAATATCTGGAGTTCGCGGAGTGGTGGGCCAATCCTTTACGCCTCAGCTCGCAGCTTCCTTTGCGCAGGCGTTCGGAACGTATGCGGGGAGAGGACCCGTGGTCGTGGGCCGGGACACCCGGCCGACCGGACGGATGGTGGAAGAGGCGGTAATCGCGGGACTTCAAAGCGTGGGCAACAAGCCGCTGCTTGCCGGAGTGGTTCCCACGCCGACACTTCTCTATCTGACGAAGATGCTTGGGGCGAGCGGCGGAATCGCGATTACCGCCAGCCACAACGACGTGGAGTGGAATGCCCTCAAGTTCGTTGGCCGGGACGGGATGTTTTTGAAACCTTCCGAGGCCGATGAACTCTTCGACATTTACCACCAGCAGGATTTCCCGAACGTGGAGGAATCCGCAGTGCAGCCCGTGGAACCGGTCCGGGAACCGATGAAGGGACACCTGGACCGCGTCGAAGCATATGTTGCGGCTCAGGCAATTCGCGCGGGAGGATTCCGGGTGGCTGTGGATTGCTGCAATGGCGTCGGAGCGTTGCACACCGTTTCGTTTTTGCGGGACCGGTTGGGCTGTGACGTGGTTCCCATTCACGACAATCCTCACGGCAGGTTCGAGCGCCCACCCGAGCCCGCGCCGCAGAATCTGGAGGCCTTGGGGCATGCGGTGCGTGATCAGGGATGTGCAGCGGGGTTCGCGCAGGATCCAGACGGGGACCGCCTGGCCCTGCTTGATGAGACCGGAGATCCGATCGGAGAGGACTTGACCCTTGCCTTGGGTGTCCTCCAGGTCCTGTCCGGCCACAGCAAGGGACCAGTGGTCGCGAATCAATCTGCCTCCATGGTCATCGATCATGTCGCTGCGGCGCAGGGTTGCGAGGTAACTCGCACGAAAACCGGGGAAATCTACGTGTCTGAACGGATGATGGAAATCGGCGCTGCCGTCGGAGGGGAAAGCAGCGGTGGTGTCATCGTTCCCGCCGTGCATCCCTGCAGGGACAGTTACACCGCGATGGCGTTGGTGCTCGAGTTGATGGTGCAGAAGGGGCGGTCCATTGCTTCGCTGCGGTCTGACCTGCCCAGGTATGTCCTTCTCAAGAAAAAGATCCCGATCCGGCCTGGGCAGGCGCCCGGCGTGCTTCGCGCCGTCCGCCGGCACTACGAGAAGGAAAAACTGGATCTGAAGGATGGCATCTACATAGACTTCGGGGAAAGCTGGCTGCATATCCGTCGCTCCAACACCGAGCCAATTCTCCGGCTCATAACTGAAGCTCCAACGGACGCGGTTGCGGAGCGGATTGTGCAGGACGCCCGAACCGTCATCGAATCAGCGCTGGACTGATGCTCCTGGTTACACGCCAAACCTTGCCTTTGTGCCAAGAAAACTCCTGGGGGTTGAAGCCCAATTTCAGCTCTGGCTTCCATCTTGTGATTTGGTTCTCGTGGTCTTTCCTTGCCTGGGGGTGGACTGGGAGGCCATCCGGTAATTTTCATTGATATCCGCTCTCCTTCTGAAGGGCCGGGGTTCCGTC
>CAZTAB010000231.1:0-10244 GCA_964611475.1 uncultured Verrucomicrobiota bacterium
AAACACATTCCCCTGCAGCTGAAACACGGCCTGTATCTCGGCCCGCACCTCCCCCACCACCCCTGCAGACACTACCCGGAGGTAGTCGCGCTCAATGACCGAGGCCCGGTTCGCAAACTCGCTGCCCAGACCGGTCAGGTCCAGGACCTCCTGCACACTGGAAAAGCCGTCGTCCCCGGTTCCCGGCTCACCGTCAACCCCATTGCGGCCCTCCAGAATGAGATCGATGGTGAACTCGTCCATGTCCGGCATCGAGAGAAGGACCTCCGGCGACGCCGCGTTCACGTTTACCTTGTTGCCGCTCCCCCAGGTGGTCAACCAGGATGCGATACCAGGATGCACCGGCTCCTCCGGATCCTCCGCAGGCCCCCCGAATACAATTGCCGGCGTAAACCCCTTGATCAAGGCCAGCTCGTCGACCGTGTCCAGCGGGGCGTTCTTGACGTCGTATCCCCGCTCTTCGTAAAACTCGTCATCCGATTCCGCGCCTCCCGGCTCCCGGTGCAGGTCGTCCTTGTCGGTCCAGTCCAGGTATGCATTGATAAGCTCGTCCCACAGCTCCTCACCGACCGCCCCCTGGTCGAGGATCTCGTACCATTCCTCCTGGGTCAGGGCGTTCACGTTCCGCTTGCCATGCTCCGGGACCAAGTCGACCTCGAACCGGCCCGGGCCTAGTTCCCTTGTCATCCCCGACACCGCGTTTCCGCGCGAGAGAATCTGCGTGTACCGGTACAGGTCCGGATACTCGTCCTCGTAGTCCTCGGTAAACAGGCTGGATTCCAGCAACATCATCTTTGTCCACTCGATTCCGGCACGCGCCAGGTACTGCGCCTTGAATCGCTTCCGGTAGTACGACGTGATGTTCGCCTCGATCTGCATCTCAAACACCATCGTGCTCACAAGGAACGACAGAACAATCAGGACCCAGAGAACGACAATGAGGACCACGCCTTCGCGTCGTCGCTTCCCCCTCTTTCCGCTTGCTCGAACCTTGCCCATGTAAGCCATTGTAACAACCAATGACGAATCGCGCCCGGAATGAAGGGATCACCCGAGGGATTCGTCATTGGTCATTCTTTCGTCATCCTGTCACTTGTCATTTTCCCGGGTTCTCCGAATCGTCTCTTCCATCCCGGCGCCATTCACGATCGCCTGCGGTGTAGCCTCTTCTCGTCCCTCGCCCGCATTCCCACCGGCCTCCTGCCCGGCTTCTTCCGCCTCGGGCTCATCCTCGAACGCAACAGCTCCATCGACCGCGGGCGCCACCGGGATTTCAACCACCCGGCTGATTTGGACCAAATCCTCGTGCTTTTCGAGAGGTTCCATGGACAGCGTGTACTCCACCAGACTGGGGATCGAGTTGGTATCCTCCCATTCGTCCTCCCACTCCTCCTCCTGCATGTTGTAGACGCGACACTCGAGGCCCTTTACCGTTGTGGAGATGACCCACCCTTCCTCGTCCTCCCAGTCCTCGAGTTCGGCAAGGTGTGGCATGACACGGACGGATACCCCGGCTTCCCCGTCGTCGTTTTTCCCAATCCCGATGAAAATCCGATGCATTGCATTCGCAAACACCGAGTCCCGCGGCAAAAACTCGTTGCCCGTGGTCACGAAGCTGACCTCGTCCGTCGGGAACTCGCCCTCGTGCGAATCCTCCAGCCAAAATCCGTACATGTCCGGACGGTTCCGGGATGTCGCCGCGGACCGAGTAGCCGAGACGAGCTGCTCCATCACGAAATCGCCGTGATGAAGTTTATCGATAAAGTCCCCGCTCTTCTGCCACCCCCGCAGGGTCGCCACGAACGCGGCAATCACCACCGACATCGCAATGCTCATGATTGTCAGGGCAATAAGGATCTCCACGAGGGTAAAACCGCCTGCGGGTTCTTGATGTTCGGCTTTCGCTCGGTTCACCGCCTTGCTCCCATCCCCGTCTGCCGGGGGTGGGCGGGGCCGTAAATGTAGGTTACGACCTCCTCGCTGCGATCCTTCCCCAGGCGAGACCAAAACACCGCCGTGCGGACGATGAACATTTTGAGATCTTCCTCCTCCATTTCGAGGATCTCGCGCTCCCAAGAATACTCTTCATACGGAGGGCCGAAATTTCCGCTTTCAACATTCTCCTCGAGCTCCTGGAAGTTCGGCGGAATCTCCAGGTCCACCTGCCCAATCAACCGCCGGGCGGTTTCATATTCTTTCGCCTTCCCCGCAACGGCGAGGGCCCGGGTGGCGGCAAGAACCAGCGCAGAAATCCCGGCAGACAAAATCACCGTCGCCAGCAGCACCTCGATGAGGGTGACTCCCGCACGCAAATTCACTGCCGAATGCCGTTTCATAATGTCCCTACAGATTCCGCTCCAACTCCACCCGAACCTTCCCCGTGACCGGGTCCACGCGAATGACCGCGCCACGGTCGTCATCATCCGCCAGAAGAATTTCCAGAGGATCACACATGCCATTGCTGTCGAAATAGGCCCAGTGTTCGCGATCCATGTCCACGAGTTCTTCGTTAACGGTAATGGCCAGGATTTTAACCCCCTCGGGTAATTCGCGCTTGATCTGCGTTTCAATTTGTTTTTCCACGGGTGCTTCCGATTCGTTTGTTTCCGCCGGAACATCCACCAATCCGGCGACCACCCGGGCGTCCCGTCCCGCAAGAAACGCTTCCCGCTCCTCCTCCCCAATCTGCCGGCCCACGCTTGCCAGCTCGACCTCTCCCGAGTCCGGATAGAAAATCAACGCCATCTGCTGCTGATGAAGCACGGCGAAACTTCGCGCATACCGGCACGCCATGGAAACCGTGCGCACCGCGCTCTTGATCTTTGTGCCCTTGAGGGAGTCCGCAAACCGGGGAATGGCCACGGCGGCGGCGATACCCACGATCGCCACCACGAGCAACAACTCAATGAGCGTAAAGGCGCACTGCTTCGGCCCGAACTTCGCCGTGCGCCTCGCGCTCACGGGGTTACTTCGTGATATCATCCTCGCTCGCCGTGCCGTCCAGCCCCAGGGACTTTAGATCGTAGAACTTCTCGCCCCGGGAACTCGGGTAGGTGTAGACGAATTCGTTCTGCCATGGGTCGAGCGGAACCTTCGTGTCCTCCAGGTACGGGCCATCCCACAGGGGGGCGCCTCCCGGCTGCGAGATCAGGGCTTGAAGGTTTGGCGGGTATTTCCCGTTGTCCATTTCGTAAAGCGAAATGGCCATGCTCAGCGCATGGAGACTCGCTTTGGCCGCGTTCTCCTGCCCCTGGCCCACCCGGCCGCTAAATTTGACCGCGGCGACGCCGGCCAGAATACCGATGATAATGACCACCAGCATGATCTCGATCAGAGTAAATCCCGCTCGTGACGACGGCCTCTTCCGTTCTTCGCATCGTGTCTTCATGTTCGGATCTCCATTGAATTCATGGTTCAGGGAGGGCTACGGGTTCAGCCCACTCGTCATGTCGAAGACCGCGGTCAACATGCTGACCGCGATCAGGCCCACGAGCGAGGCCATGAGCAGGATCATGACAGGCTCGAGGAGAGTCGTAAACAATTTCACGGTTCGATCCAGTTCGCGGTCATACCGGTTCGCGATGTGCGCCAGGGCACCACTCATGTCACCCGTTTCTTCACCCACCGCCAGCATGTCCGTCAAGAGCCGCGGAAACACATTGCCCTCGGAAAGGGGGCCGGAAATGGTCGATCCATCGGTCACCCGCTCACGAGAAGCGCGAATCTCGTCCGTGATAACCGTATTGCCCACGGTCTCTTCCACAATCGTCAGGGCATTGAGCACGGGGACTCCGTTGGCAAGGAGCGCGCCCAGGGTGCGGGCGAAATGACCGAAAGCATTTGCCTTCACGATTCCGCGCACCACCGGGAGCCGCAACTGCATGCCGTCCCACCACCGCCGGCCTGCCGGCGTGGCGACCAATCGTTTGAACGCAACCACGCCGACCACAATCGCGATGATGATCAGCCACCAGTAGCCAAGAAGAAATTCGCTGATATTGGCTAGAAACTGCGTTGACGCAGGAAGTTTACTGTCGAGTTCATTGAAAATCGCAGTGAACCGAGGAATCACGAACAGGATGGAGAAAATCAATGTGCCGGCACCCACCAGCATGATAATGGCGGGATACACCAGCGCCATGGTGACCTTCTCCTGCGCATCCTGCACCCGGGCGAAGTGATAGGCCAGGCGCTCAAGAACCTCCGGGAGTGTGCCGCTCGCTTCCCCCGCCCGCACCATGTTCACATAGAGTTTGGAGAAACTCTGAGGATGTCCCGCCAGCGCGTCGGACAAGCTCGCCCCCTGTACAATGTCATCACGCAACGAGGAAAGGATCGCGTCCTGGCTTTTGCCACCCCGACGACTGCTCAGAGTGGTTAACGCGTTCCCCAGAGTCATTCCCGATGCGAGCAGATCGCTCAGTTCCTGGGTAAACAGGAGTACGTCCCGCAGGTTCATCTTCGGACCGCGTCCGCCTAGACCGGGAATTGACATGCCGACGGACGTTTCCGCGGAAACGCCCGTCTTCTTTCCCTTCTTCGGTTCCCGCGGGGGCTTTCGTTCCCGGGGGTCCGCCTTCTCCTGGGACTTTCTATGATTCTTCCGGGCGCGCTTCTTTTTTCCCGCTTCTTTCTCCGGCACCGCGGCCCCAAAGCCCGTCTCCTTCACGGAAACCGGAACATACCCCATCCGCTCCAACTGCGACACCGCATTGCGCCGATCATGGGCCGTCAGGTCCCCCTCGACTTTTTCCCCCGTGCGGGTGCGTGCGACGTACAGGTAGGAAGCCATCTTCTACGTGCCAGCGACGTTGATCCGGGTTACGGGTGCGGGGTGCGGGGTGCGGATCAGGGAGCCAAGAAGCGCACATGGGGTGGGACTCTTCATCCGGATTCCGTATTCCAAATTGCGGATCCAGCCCAGAGCCTTTCGGAGCCTTTTCATAAAGCCGTCTCCGTCAACGCCTCCTCCTCCTCGGTCACGCGTAGTACTTCTTCAATGGTAGTCGTTCCGCTCAACACCTTCCGCCATCCGTCATCGCGCAGGGTGTTCATGCCGTTTTGCAGCGCCTGTTGCTTGATTACGTTGGATGCGGAGCGGGTCACGATCAACGGCCGGATGGAATCATCGACCACGATGATTTCGTAGATGCCGGTCCGGCCCTTGAATCCGGTGGATCGACACTCGTCGCAGCCAACGGCCTCGTACACCGTGCCCTCTGAAAGCCGCCCGGCGGGGAAGCCGATGCTCTCGAGATATCCCTCCTCAAAATCCCGGGGACGCTTGCACGCGTTGCACAGTCGCCGCACCAGCCGTTGCGCGACCAGGCCATCCACCGAGGAGGCCACAAGGAACGGCTCGATGCCCATGTCGAGGAGGCGGGTCACCGCCCCCGCGGCATCATTCGTGTGCAGGGTGCTGAAAACGAGGTGACCGGTCAGCGCTGCGCGGATGGCATTCTCGGCCGTCTCCACGTCGCGGATTTCCCCGACCATCACCACGTCCGGGTCCTGCCGGAGAATGTGACGGAGGCCGACAGCAAAGGTGAGCCCGATTTCCGGGCGCACATGAATTTGGTTCACGCCGGGCATTTCGTACTCGATCGGGTCCTCGAGGGTCAGGATTCTCTTGTCCGTCGAGTTGATCGTATGCAGCCACGCGTAGAGGGACGTCGACTTCCCCGAACCAGTGGGACCCGTCACCAGGAGAATCCCGTGCGGCCGGTGAATCAGGTGGTTGAGCAATTCCTGCTGGCTGCCCATCAACCCGAGCTTGTCGAGGCCGAGCAGCCCGCTGTTTCTCATGAGAAGACGGAGACTGACACTCTCCCCGTAGACGGTGGGCATGGTCGAGACGCGGACGTCAATTTCCTCGCCGCGTATCCGCACGCTGATCCGGCCATCCTGGGGCAGCCGTTTTTCCGCGATGTCCATGTTTGACATGACCTTGATCCGGGAAATGATCGCGGATTGAAACCGCTTCAGCTGCGGGGGAACCGGGGTCTGGTGGAGCACGCCGTCAATTCGATAACGGATGCGCAGATCATTTTCCATCGGTTCGAGATGAATATCCGTCGCTCGATCCTGGTGCGCCTCCCAGATGATCTGGTTCACAAACTTGACGATGGACGCTTCCTGGTCAAGCTCGTCGAGATCCTGTTTTCCAAGATCCTCTTCGGGCGCAAGGTCAATCTGGTCGCCCTGAATCATCTGCTCCACGGTATCGGCTCCGACACCGTAAATCGTCTTTGCCGCATTGGCTAAGTCAGCGGAAACGCTCAAGGCGAACTGGATGCGCATGCCCGAGGCAAGGCGAAGCGCGTCCATCAGACCAGGGGTGAACGGATCGATGGTTGCGACCCGCAGCGAACCGTTCTCGCGCGCGATGGGAACCACGTTATACTGGAACACCAGCTTCGTCGGAAGCGTGTCGATCACGCTTTCGTCAATTTCCAGGTCGGAAACCTTCACGAACGGCACGGACATCGCGCCCGCAAACGCCTCCAGGAACTCCTCCTCCGCCGCGAGTTGCAACGCCAACACCGTCTCGGTGATCGTGTTCCCACTCTGTTGACGCTCGGCGAGAAGATTGTCGATCTGTATTTCGGTAAACAATCCCGTTGCTTCGAGAAGCCCCGCGATTTTATTGGACGCCTGTACGGGCATATGTCACCCCAGCAATTCTGATGTTTCAGACGTATTCTACCCTGTATCGTTCAATTCTTTCCAGCCGAATATCGCCTCCCAATCCCAAAACAGCCGGCTTGCGGGGCCAATCCGTCACGGGCATCGGGGTTCAGTTCTTCGGATGGGCTAAAAGTCGGTGACTTTGTCGGTCCTGAATTCCAAGCGACGGGTTTTCGATTCCAAGTCGGTCAGCAAACGGCGGATGAGGCAGCGGGCTATGCGACCGTCCCTCCGCCACATTGCAAAACAGAAGCACGAGGCCGCATTCACTCCCGTATTGCAGAAATCAGATCAGGTCTGCAGCGACAAGTATTGTCCGGGCCGCTTTCCCTCATTTCCCCTTTTCCCCCGCCACTTGAGGATCCAGATCAAAGAACTCCATCAGATGCGGCACCAACGGATGCCCGCGCGGGTCGAACCGGTAGCGGCGCATTTCATTCAGCGCTTCCTCGGCTTCCCATCCCTGCCCCAGCACTCGGTACGCGGCGATCAGTGCGCCAGTGCGATGCGTGCCCCGGGCGCAATGCACCAGAACCGGACGCGCTTCCGGATCCTGAAGAATATCCAACGCCTCCGTATATTGGTCGTACGTTCCCCGCCCATCCCCCGGCATGGCGATTCGAACCATCCGAACATTGTGCTCACGACAGGCCTTCGCTTCCACGCCCACCCGGGCGCCTTCCTCCCGCGTGTTAATCACGGTTCGCAGGGCATATTGCCGGATAACCCGCTCCAGCTGCGGCGCGGTGAGTTGGCCGCTCCGGTACACCTCCCCCTCCACCACCACCCCAAAATTGTCCAGAAAGAGGTAATGCCGAAATTCCTTGCATCCGAAAACCGTCATGACGACAAGAATTCCCACCGCCAAATACCAAAGCGAGAGCGGCTGCAATCCGGGCGCGGTCTCATGCGATTCATTCCCTACACTCATCGAAACGTCCCCTGCAGCAGTTCCATGTAAGTCACACAGTGGGCCTTGCGCTCGCAAGCACCGCATCGCTCCCCCATCCAAATGCTGTCGAACTGATTCATGATCTGCTCGATCATTTCCGGATCGCGCGCAAGGATTCCGGATTCAAAATTCCTCCGGTTTTCCCCCTTCGCTCCCATGCCGGCCCCGGTGAGATTGGCGCTGCCCGTAAACGCGAGCGTACCGTCCACCACAACGGATTTGAAGTGCACACGCGGGCATAGAATCATTTCCATGCCGTCAAGCAGGTTGGGAAACCGATCATAGTCCTCTCGAAATGCCGGTCCCGGCTCCTTCGCGTGAATCAGCCGGACCGAAACACCGCGGCCCACAAGGTCGGACAGGACAGCAAGAAAGGGTGACATCGTTCGGCCCGCGCGGTGCACGTACATGTCCTTGATGTCCGCGGTGGCAATCCACAAAAACGACTCCGCAGCCGGAACCGCCTCGCGGATGACCCGCTCGTAAATCCGGGAATCGGTGATGAATTCGGTGGCGGTGTTCATTGCAGGAAGCGTGTATCAATCGATTCCCGGAATCCATCCTAATGTCGGGCATGGAGGACGATTGCATGGATGATAGCCTCCCCTGCGGGCGAAAAGCGGGAGCATCAAGGGTAAAAAGCGGAGATTCGAAGTCCTCGATCCGCTCAAAAACAGAAGCCAACACGCGCCCGGAGAATTTGTGCCCCTCATTTTTTTGGCGAACCTTGCGAGGGAAAGGGAACCCAGATTTGCAGGAATATGGAGGCAGCGGCTCAAAAATGGCCCGTGGACGAATAAACCGAACAGCGGAAACCAGGCCGGGGGCTTCTGGTTGGGGTTCCGGTTGTCATCCGCACTGCAGGATACCCGTCCTGCGCCTTGACAGCCGGTGGTCGCGCCGAAATACTCCACCCAAACCCCACGCAGGATCCGAGAATCATGACCGATTCGATATTCCAGATCGGGGCCGAAGGAATCGACACCGACCGAATCGTCGGCGAGATCCAGAAGTCGGTGGAGGAGAAGGTTCGTGACGGCATCTACCCGGACCCGGAGATCGCCCGTGCGGAGCGCCACAACCTGAAAAACCTCCAGACCCAGGACGCGTTCATGGATTACTACATGAACTGCCTCCGCCAGGCGGCCCATGTCGACATCAACGAGTTCGAAATTCGGGAGCGACGAAGCTTTCTTGCCCCCGCCCTCGTGGCGATCAAGAAAGTTGTCTGGAAGCTGCTCGTCTTCTACACCTACCGGCTCTGGTCGCAGCAGAACCAGGTCAACGGCCTTCTGGTTGCCGCCGTCGATGGAATGGACCGCAAGAACCTCCGCAAGATCAGGGATCTCGAGGCCCGGGTCGCCGCGCTGGAGTCGGCGAAGGACGCGAACCGCTCCTGATGTCCCAGGCGAACCGGATTGCCTTCGTTTGCCCCCGTTTCGACGAGCAGGGAACAGTCGGAGGTGCCGAAAACCTTCTGCGGGAACTGGCCCTGCGAACCTCGGCGGGCGGGCGGGAGGTCCATTTTCTCACGACATGCGCCCGCAATCACTTCACCTGGGCCAACGAGAAGCCGGCGGGCGTCCGGGAATTCGAAGGAATGACCGTCCACCAGTTCCGGGTCGATGAGGATCGCGACCTCGAACGCTTCCTCGATATCCAGGACCGCATCAGCCATGGCGGCGAAGTGTCAGATGAGGAGGAGCAGGCCTGGCTCGACAATAACGTAAACAGCCGGGATCTTGTTGCACACTTACTGGATACGTCCTACGACCGCGTGGTGGCCGGACCATACCTTTTTGGGCTCACTTGGCGCGCGATACCGGCCCATCCGGGCCCGGCGTTCCTCGTGCCCTGCCTCCACGACGAACCCTTTGCGCAGCTCCGCATCATGCAACGCCTCTTCCGGAAGGTTTCCGGATTCCTCTTCAATGCAGAGCCAGAACGACGGCTCGCCTTCCGGCTCTTCGATCTGTCCGCGGCGCACACCGCCGTGGTCGGCCTAGGTCTCGACGCGGTGGAGGCCGACCCCAAACTCTTCTCACGGCGGCACGGCCTTCAATCACCATACGTGGTGTATGCCGGACGCCGGGAACCCCTCAAGGGAACCCCCATGCTTGCCGATTACGTCGATGCATTCCGCCGCAGGACCGGGCGCGACATCAAGCTCGTGTTCACCGGAAGCGGAGAGATCGAAGCCCCGGCATCCCTCTATCCGCACATCATCGATTGCGGCTTCGCGCCGGACACGGAGAAGGCGGAAGCGATGGCTGGAGCGGTGGCATTTCTCCACCCCTCGGTCAACGAAAGCCTCAGCATTGTGATCCTCGAAGCATGGCTTGTCGGTACGCCCTGCCTCGTCACCGCCTTCAGCGACGTACTTCGATACCAGTGTGAACAGAGCCACGGGGGACTGTGGTTCCGCAACTACCCGGAATTCGAAGCGCAGCTTTCCCTGCTTCTCGACCGACCGGAAATCCGCGACCAACTAGGCCAAAACGGAAAACAGTTCGTGAAGCGCGAATACAACTGGGACGCGGTGGAGAAACGGCTGCTGACGGCGTTGGATGGGGACATGGTATGCAAAGGTGCATAGAGTCCTGCT
>CAZTAB010000232.1:0-15549 GCA_964611475.1 uncultured Verrucomicrobiota bacterium
TGGAAAACGTGGAATCGAACGGGGAAACCTGGCGGGCCTAGATGTGAACCTTGGACTGCATCCTGTTCACAGCAACAAGTCAAATTCGGGTTTATTTGTGATGTTGGATATCAGCGCCCGAAACGAAGAACGTGGGCGCGATCAAGCTGGCGTGACGGGCGGAGCAACCATCACGATAGGTCCTGTCGTGGTAATTTATCGCCAGAACCTGATGTGGCGTGGTGAGGTACACATCCCGGTCTACGAAGACGTGGAAGAAATACAGCTCGAAAGGGGCATTCTCTATCAGGCAGGAATCGGGATGACGTTCTAGCCCTCGGCAAATGAGTGGTTGCGTGCAAAACCCTTCGGTATAGCCTGCTGAGCGGCCGCCATGCCGGTACAAGTGGAGTGGAAACTACAGTTCCCATTTGCAAAGCATTCACCGAACCGGCAAACCTTTTTCTCAACGCCGGGATCGGCAATGTGCACACCTGCGGCATGGTGTGCCTGCAGTGGACGGCGGCGGACTGGTAAAGACACGGCCACGGGAACCGCGACGCTGTTGGAACCCGACTACCCCACATAGGCCGCTACGACCCCGGCAACGTGTACACCGGCACATTGGCCTGCATGGATGCGAGAACGAACCAGTACATGTAGGCTACGGGAACCGGCAACTCTTCAGGGCCGGCGGTGATGCGAATAGAAGGTCCTTCCTTCACGTAGTAGACCTTTACCTCAAGTTCACCAATGCGGTCCGGCAGCAAGCCGTCGGGACCGGCGGCCTTTGCCACTTCGTCAACGGCGTACGCCTTGTTGCCGTGATCCGTGTAGACAACCGCCATCAGTTCCTTGTTGCGGTAACGGTCCGGCGTTTCGATTTTCACAGCCACCGGAAACATCAGTTCGTCGGAGGCGAAGTAGCCCGCGTACGGGTCCTGTCCATAGCTGCGTCGATGCCCGGTCTCGAGCGAGAGAACCTGTGTGTCGAGATGGCGCGCCTTCCAATCGCCCCACGTTGTCAGATCGCTGGGAAGAAGAGTCAGTCGCAACCCGGCCTTCGCCGCGGGTCCGGAGACGGCGCGCAACTCGCCCTGGCTCCACAGGCTCTCCTGCTTCGGGTCCTCCTGCCGGTCGTAAAGGAGAACGTTGGAGTTGTAGAGAAGCCCGCTGATCCCGAACTCCCGGGTTTGCCCACCGACCCGCCGGTCGAACACCATCGTGGACTGGCACAGCGGACAATAGGTTACGGCGATGGGCGTTTGCCCCACCATGTCATTCGCGTTTTCGTGCCAGACCAGTATGCGCAGGGGATAGGCCCTCGTCTCCCCGTCGAGATTCACGCCGACCACGAGATCCTGGTCGGATAGGTAGCCCGCCCCCACAGCCGAAACCAGATTCGGGTCGGTCAGCGCAGGAATGCCGGCCTTCGGAGGCCCCCCGGATCTGATTTCTTCCGCCGGTATGATCGGGTTTTCAATGTCGAAGGAACCGGGAAAACCCACGCCCGGCGTTCCGGGCCAGCCGGTCTCCCTGGAAGCGGAGGAAGAAGATCCGAACCGGGCAAACGAAGCGCGGATCAGCAGGGCGACCAAAAACATCGCCAGGAAGACGAGCATGTACTTCAAAATCTTCATCGAGGACGCATGGTTACGGGGGTGCCCGAATCCCCTTACATCCTCGCCCAACGGCTTCGTTTCAGGCAAGTAAGCCGTAAAATTTTGCGGCCCGGCTAGGATGCCGACCCCACCAGATTTGATGAGTACAGGACATAAACATCTTTAAACACAAGAGTTACAAAACCAATCACGGCAATAATCCGGCAAATTCCGGGTGAAATTTTTAGCTGGATCAAAAAATGAATTTTTTGAACATTTACGCGCTCCTGATGTCTCAGCATCTCCGAAGTGGGGAGAGTCAGGGGTTTATAAGGAGTCTTGCATGATATCGGTCACCAACCTTGTGAAAGATTTTGGTACCAGGCGGGCAGTCGACGATGTGTCGTTCGAAGCCAAGGCCGGTGACGTGCTGGGGTTTCTCGGTCCGAATGGTGCCGGAAAATCGACGACCATGCGAATGATCACTGGTTTCATCGTCCCCACGTCCGGCACCAGCGTGGTGAACGGGCACGACGTGCAGAAGAAGCCGGTAGATGCCCGACGCGACATCGGCTATTTGCCGGAAAACGCCCCCGCCTACGGCGAAATGACGGTGGAGGAGTTCCTCGTGTTCACAGCCAGGATGCGCGGATTCGGCGGGATGGATGCCGTCCGAAAAGCCGACGCAGCCATGTCCCGGTGCTTCCTCTCCGACGTCAGGAGCCAAACGATCGAAACGCTTTCCAAGGGGTATCGGCAACGGACCTGTTTTGCTCAGGCGATCCTGCACGATCCGCCGATTCTCATCATGGACGAGCCAACTGACGGACTCGACCCGAACCAGAAACATGTGGTCCGGAACATGATCAAGGAAATGGCGACGGAAAAAGCCATCATCTTTTCCACCCACGTCCTGGAGGAGGTTGACGCAGTATGCAACCGGGCCATCGTTATCAGCGGAGGAAAGATCGCGGCTGACACCGACCCCCAATCGCTGCGGAAGCGCAGCCAGCACTACAACACCGTGGAGATCTGCGTAACCGCGGACCGCGACGCGGCACGGGGAGCATTTATGGAGATCCCGGATGTACAGAGTGTCGAGGTGGAGAAGGAAAGCGCGGAAGTGGTCCGATGCCGGGTTCAACCAAGGGATCAGCAGCCGATCGCGACGCAGGTCCTCGAAGTGGCCCGACGGCGGGAGTGGATGGTGACCCACGTAGAAGCGCATTCTGGCCGCCTCGATGACGTTTTTCGTGATCTGACCTCCACGGAGGATGTGCGGGAAGCGGCAAGGAGGGGTAGCTGATCGTGAGTTCCTCGAGTCCGACACGAACCATCGCGCGGCGGGAATGGAGTGCCTACTTCAACTCCCCCGTCGCATACGTCTTTATCATCTTTTTCCTGATTCTAACCGGCTTCTTCACGTTCGCGGTCAGCCGATTCTACGAGTCGAACCAGGCGGAGTTATCCCGCAGCTTTTTCATTTGGCACCCGTGGCTTTACCTCGTGCTGGTGCCCGCGGTCGGAATGCGACTGTGGTCGGAAGAGCGGCGTTCGCATACCATCGAGTTGCTACTCACGATGCCGGTCACCCCGTTGCAGGCGATTCTTGGAAAGTTCTTCACCGCCTGGCTTTTCCTGGTCCTCGCGCTGGTCCTTACGTTCCCGGTAGTCTGGACTGCCATGTACCTCGGCGATCCCGACCTTGGGGTCGCGTTTACCGGGTACGTGGGAAGTGCACTTCTCGCCGGGTCCTACCTCTCGGTCAGCATGCTCACGTCCGCACTGACCAAGAACCAAGTCATCAGCTTCATTATCGCGGTGGTGCTGGGACTGTTTCTCATCCTGGCCGGGTATCCGCCTGTCACGAACCTCCTCTCACGATTTTTGGACGTGAACATCGTGGACGCCATCGCAGCGGTTAGCTTCATGAGCCATTATGAAACCATGCAGCGGGGAATCCTGGATCTGAGGGACATCGTGTATTTCGCCAGCGTGATAGGGTTCATGCTGTTCGGAACCCACGTCGTGCTGCAGCATAAAGCGGCAATGTAGACGCAATGGGAGTAGATTCAACAACATGAGTGCAGTGAAACAATCGGCCACCGGACTCCTCGGGGTCCTGATCGTGCTCGGAATAGTGATCGTGGCAAACGCGATCATCGGGCAGGTCAGCGGGTTTCGCGTCGACATGACCCAGGAAAACCTCTACACCCTGTCGGAAGGAACCCGACGAATGCTGTCGGAACTGGAGCGGGAGGTAGGGCTTAAGTTCTATTACAGTCGCAGCGGGGAAAATACACCCATCCCTATCAAGCAGTACGCGCAACGGATCGAGGACCTGCTCCACGAGTACGAATCCCTCAGCAATGGAAACGTCATCCTTGAGGTGTTCGACCCCAAGCCGGATTCCGACGAGGAGGAATGGGCGCAGAAGTACGGACTCACCGCGCAGGGCCTAAGCATGTTCGGGGGACCAAGTTTCTACTTCGGAATCGTGGCGGTTTCGGGGGCGAACGAAGCTTCGATTCCATTTCTCGATCCAGGTGCCGAGCCACGCCTGGAATACCTCGTCACGCGACTGGTTTACGAGGTCGCCCGGACCGACAAGCCAAAGCTGGGCATCATGAGCTCGCTGCCCGTGATGGGGGCTCAGGCCATGCCCTACGGACCGCAGCCACAGCAGGGAGCACCCAAGTGGGTTTTCGTGCGGGAACTCGAGAACATGTATGACCTCGTCGAGGTCGACATGAAGATCGACACGATCCCGGAGGACATTACGGCGTTGATCGTTGTCCATCCCAAGGGACTCGAGGATAAAACGACCTATGCTATAGACCAGTTTGTCATGCAGGGTGGAAAACTCCTGCTCTTCGTGGATCCGATGTGCATGTCCGATCCCAGCTCGAGTGGAGGTCAATTCGGCCCGATGCAGAGCGCGTCGGACCTTAACAAGCTCACGGGCGCATGGGGCCTGGAAACGGAGGCGAGCAAGGTCGTGGGCGATCTCAATGCGGCCACACAACTCAACGTCGGCGGCGGGTCGGTTGACCGGATCATCACCTGGCTCTCGCTCCGGGGCGACCAGATCAACCGGGAGGAAATTTCCACCAGCATGCTCGAGTTCGTCATGATGCCGTTCCCGTCCGCCTGGAAGGGCGAACCGGCCGACGGCTTAACCATGACGGTTCTGGCCCACACCTCCGATAACGCCGGGCTCCTGAATACGTTCCAGGCAATGGGCGCGTCGGGCGCTATGATCGAGGGGCTGGAGAAAATGGATTCAACCCCGCTGATCGCCCGGCTCCAGGGATCATTCAGGTCCGCATTCCCGGACGGACCACCAGCAGATTCTGGAGACGAGTCAGAGAAGGGCGAGACTGCAGGTCCGCCCGAGGCCCACCTGAACGAATCCGAAGCGGACACGGTGGTAATCCTGGTGTCCGACGCCGACATGCTGGCGGACCAGTACACCGTCCGGACAATGAATTTCTTCGGACAGCAGATTGCCGAGCCAATCAACGATAACCTAAACATGTTGCAAAACTTCGCCGAGCAGCTCAGTGGAAGCGACGCCCTCATCGGCCTTCGGAGCCGCGGCACCTATCAGCGGCCGTTCACGAGGGTTAACGACATGGAGGAAGCGGCGCAGGAGCGATGGAAGCTCGAAGAACAGAAGCTTCAGTCCGAAGTGCAGGACGTGCAAAGGCGGATCGGCGAACTCCAGCGGGGCAAGGACGAGGATCAGAAAATGATTCTTAGCCCGGAGCAGCAGGCGGAGATCAAGGAATTCAACGAGAAGTTGTTTGAAACCCGGCAGGATTTAAAGGAAGTAAGGAAGAATTTGCGCAAGGACATCGAATCCCTGGGCGTGAAGCTGAAGGTAATGAACATCGCCGCGGTACCACTGCTAATTGCAGTTTTCGGGATCGCCCGTGGCGTGCAAAGAAGAAAAGAAGCCCAACGATAAGGAAACGGGAGCATGTCGGGACGCAAGCTTGCCATATTGGCTCTCATTCTGGTCGTACTCGGACTGATGGCTTATCTGTCGCGGGAAACGCCGGCGACAAAAGCTACAGTCGAATCCACGTCCGGAACCGAGCTGTTCGAGAATCTCGACGTCAACCGGGTTGAGCGGATCGAGATCCAGGCCGACGGACAAACCAACATCATTGCCAGAAAGGATGGCACCTGGCTGGTCGGGAACCTGTTCGACTACCCGGCAGATCGCGCCAAAATCGTCGAGCAACTCCGGGGGTTGAAGTTCCTGAAAATCGGTCAACCGATTCTCGGTGGCGAAAAAATCCTGGAGGAAGTCGGCCTAGGAAACGACAAGAGGGTCGTCCGGTTCCTAGACGGAGAAGGCTCTGAACTGGCGACACTGAACATCGGCAAGGCCCGCACCCCGAGCAAAAACGACCAGCCGCCCGGGCCGGGAAACTTCGGTGGGGGAAGCCCGGATGGCCGCTACGTATCGACCGGCGGAGACAAAGTGATCCTGATCGGCGACTCGCTGAGCACGTGGGCCGGCGCGGCTGACAGCTGGGTGAAAAAGCAGATTCTCTCCGTGACGGGAACAGATATCTCCACCATCACCGTCTCGAGCAACGACGTCTCCTACACGCTGAATTTTGAAGGGAATGAAACGAGACTGTCTGACCTCGCAGAGGACGAAGAGCTGGACGCCGGGGACGCCGGGCGCGTCCAGCGGGCCCTCAGTTACCTAAGTTTCACCTCGGTGGCCGATCCCGCCCTTTCCGACGAGGAAACAGGCATGAACAGTGCGGTCACCTATCAGGCAAAGACAACGGACGGCATCATCCATCGGGTTCTCATCGGTGGCGCCCCGAAGAACGAGGAGAATTCGCGGTACGCGCGTGTTGGTGTCTCGTTCGAAGCACCGGCACCGCCGACGCGGGAGGATGCGGAAGCCCTTGTGCCCTCCGAACAGGAACCGGAGCCCGCAGTGGACGGGGAAGGGACTGCAGAGGAGCCGGAAAACCCAGCCAAATCACGTGATGAACTAATCCAGGAAAAGCTGGATGAACTCACAGCCGCGCATCAGCGAAAAAGCGACGAGACAAGGGGAAAAGTAGACGAGTTGGCCCAGCTCAAGGGCTGGACCTTTGTGCTTTCGAAGTACTCTGCCGAGTCTATCGCCATGGGACGTGACCAGCTCGTGGAAAAGATAGAGGAGGAAGAGGCGGACGAGAACGCATCCGAAGGGCCGGCTGCAGTCCCTACGCCTCCGATTCCACCCGATAATATTTCGCAATAGGGCGGTTCGGGGCTAAGCCTGCATGGAGGCTTGGGGGTCCTCACCGCGCCCCGCTCGGTCACTCCCCCCTCACCGCCTCCGTATCCAGCGGTTTCTGGACCAGACGTTGAATCAAAGGTCTCAAAAACCCCTCCTTCAACCCGATCAGGTTCTTCAATTCTGCCCCCCTTGCTGCATTCTTTCTTCTCAGGGGCATCGGTGAACTCCAATCGGGGCGCGGCTGAATTCGTGCTTATATACAAAGGGACAACTTGGCAATCATCACACATGTCGATCACATCTGCCGCATTCGATCGGACAAGCCACAGCAGCGGCGAAGGAAGCCATTTAGCCGGCGGCGGAAAGCCCCCGGATGGCCCGGATTCGCTGGAGAACGGGCGGGTGGCTGTATTCAAGAAAGACCTTCAGAGGATGCGGTGTCAGGTTCGAGAGATTATCCACGGATAGTTTCTTGAGAGCTTCTATCATTGCATCCGGATCCCCTGCGGTCCGGACCGCGTAGGCATCCGCCTCGTATTCGTGACGTCTGGACAGGATGTTCTGCGCCAGGCCGATCAACATGCTGATCGGAGCATAAAGAAATCCGAAAAGAATCAATCCCGCATAAACCGGCGGCGCGCCGGCGACCGACGCCATGTCCAGCCTGAACGCCTCGTACAGCCCCGGCCGCGAAATGAAAAGAGAGAGAATGAAGAACATCAACCCGGTGGACAGGACGGCGGAGACCAGCATCCGGTGAATATGATGCAACTTGTAATGGCCAACCTCGTGGGCAAGGATCGATACCAATTCCTTCACGCTGTGTTTATCGATCAGGGTGTCAAACAATACGATGCGACGCCACCGGCCGAATCCCGTGAAGTAGGCATTGCTCTTGGTGGAACGCCGTGAGCCGTCCATCGTGAAAATACCCTTCAGGCTGAATCCTCGGTCCTGGGCGTACTCATTGATGGATGTTTTCAACTCGCCTTCTTCCAATGGAACGAACTTGTTGAAAAGGGGAAGAATCACGACGGGAGCGATATAAATGAGGAAAAACTGCACGACAGTAAGAGCGATCCAGGAGTAGAGCCATGCGAATGTGCCAGCGGACGCAAAGAACCAGACCAGGCCGGCAAAAACGACTCCTCCAAGTACGATCATCAGGACAAACTCCTTTACGAAATCAAGGATGAAAGTCCGGGCGGTCGTTTTGTTAAACCCGTACCGCGCCTCAATGACAAAGGTGGAGTGGGCGCTGAACGGAAGGGACAAGAGCTGCGACAAAAGGATCAAAACACCCGCGAAAATCAGGCCGGTCAGAACCACCCCTCCCCCGGCAGACCGCGCGAAATCATCCACCCAGCGAAAACCACCAAGGAGGATAAACGCGACAATCAGCGGGGTCGTCATTGAGGAGCGGATCAGGTCAAACCGTGTCGTTTCGCGAAGGTACAACTGGGACCGGCTATACTTTTCCGCGTCGTACCATCCGGTGAATTCAGACGGGATTTCGGTTTGAACGTTTCGCAGGTTGACCAAGTCGACAATAAAATGAAGAAGGAAATCGCCGACAAGGAGAAGAAGTATGACAATGAGGTACGTATTCATGTGCGAGACGGGTAAAACTAGTTTGTTTCGCCTATCCGGTCAATGGTACACTGGGCGGTCGAGCCCATGAAAGAACCGGATTCAGAATCGCAGGACCAGGATCTCCAGAGGCAGTTGCAGGACCTGCTTCGGAATGCCAACATTCAATTCGTCAATTCCGCGGGAATCCACCAGGCCCCGACCGGCGAAGACGCGGCCGACGACCCCCCATCCGCGGAGGTTCAGGAGGAAGTCGTCCAGAGGATTCGCGAGTTCAACCTCAAGCCGCGCGAGCTGCGCGATCACCTTGACCGGTTCGTCATTCAACAGGCCGAGGCAAAGAAGGGTCTCTCCGGCGCGATCTGTGATCATTACAACCATGTCCGCCGGTGCATCGAGCACCCCGAACTGGCGGAACGGGATTTTGCCAAGCAAAACGTCATGCTCCTCGGGCCTACCGGCGTTGGGAAAACCTACCTAATGCGATGCATTGCCCGGCTGATCGGCGTTCCGTTCGTTAAGGCCGATGCCACCAAGTTCTCGGAAACCGGATATGTGGGTCATGACGTGGAGGATATTGTCCGGGACCTGGTCAAGCTGGCGGACGGCGACACCAACATTGCACAATATGGAATCATCTACATCGACGAGATCGACAAAATCGCCACGGTGGCGGAGGCATCCGGAACCAAGGATGTGAGCGGACGGGGAGTCCAGGTGAACCTCCTGAAGCTGATGGAAGAGACAGAGGTAAACCTTCACAGCCAGACGGACCTGATCGGACAGATGCAGGCCATGATGGACCTGCAGCGGGGGAATCCGCAGCCAAGGTCGATCAGCACACGCCACATGCTGTTTATCGTCAGCGGCGCGTTCGACAATCTGGGCAAGATCATCCGCCAGCGCCTAGACAGAAATCCGATCGGATTCCAGGATCCGGATGCGGGGGGGGAAGTGACGGACGAGGATATTCTTAACCACGCAGAAGCTAGGGATTTTATTTCATACGGCTGCGAGCCGGAGTTTATCGGGCGCCTACCGGTCCGCGTTCCCTGCAAGGCGTTGTCCGTCGACGATCTGGAACAGATTCTACTGGGGGGAGAGGAAAACATCCTGGAGCAATACCGGGAGGCTTTCCGGGGATACTCAATCGAGTTCGGGCTGACCCGGGAGGCAACACGCGAGGTGGCGGAGAGGGCGGCCCGCGAGAAAACCGGGGCCCGCGGTCTGATGACGGTGCTGGAGCGAATCTCCCGCGATTTCAAGTTCGAACTTCCCTCGACCATGATCCGCAGCTTTGAGATCACGACCGAGACAATCGAGGACCCGGAGGGCGCGCTACGCGAGCTTCTGCGCGAAAATGCCACGTCCAACGAAGTCGTTCTGCAGCAGGATATCGACGCCTTTGCCCAGCGCTTTCAGGCGGAGCACGGCATCGAGCTGAAATTCGAACCCGCCGCGATCACCGCGCTGATCCACGAGAGCCTGGATCGCGACAAAACGATTCGAGCCTTGTGCGAGGACAAGTTCAGTGACTTCGAATACGGCTTGAAATTGATCGCAAGCCGGACAGGGACCACGTCCTTCACGATCACGGACGAAACAGTACGGGAACCCGACGACGTACTGTCACGCTGGGTCGTCGAGCACTATCCGCGCGCTGCGGAATAGGAATCCCCCCCTACCGGCGCGATGCCACATCCGCCACGCCCGCAGGACGGTGCGCCCGACAGGCGCGCAGGTATTCCTCGATTCCACGGGCAATGCCATCCGCGAGCGATTCCCGATAGGCCAAGGACTTGATCCTCTTTTCTTCCACCTGATTGGAGAGGAACCCGCACTCCACGAGCAGAGCCGGGCACGGCGCGTATTTCAAGACGGAGAACCTCGACTTTTTGATGCCGCGGTCCGCCACGGAAGAAGCGCGAATGGTGTGCTTATGCACCGCCTGGGCAAGAAGAAGGTTCGCCCCGTCGAACTGGTTTCCGATCGAGATATTCCCGAGGTTTCCCGCGGTAGACGGAAGGCCTCCTTGGGGGAGAATATACGTCTCAACGCCTTCGGCTTTCCGGTTGGACGCACTGTTATAATGAATACTGACAAAGAGTGAGCCGCGCCCCTGTTTGGCAATTCGGCAGCGCTCCTTCAGTTCGACAAACTGATCGTCCACGCGAGTCAACCGCACGGCGATCCCAGACGCCAGCAGGTGCTTCCGGACCATCCGGCAGGTCTCCAAGGCGAGGTGTTTTTCGACCGTTCCGCCAAGACCCTGCGCCCCGGCATCGTTGCCGCCGTGACCCGGGTCAAGAAACACCGGGCCGTCAGGCAGATTGACCAGATAGCGCCCCGGCCGGAGCAGCGGGTCGATGAAGGAGGTGCGGTCCACCTCCGCAAGCAACCAACTTCCCCGCTTGCGCTGCAGGGGCTCATAGAGCCAGAAGAGTATCCCGTTATACAGGACCTTGCGGCTGTCGGTGGAGAAGGAAAAGCTGTGATTTCCACCGGCGAGACGGACCGGGTTACGTTGATACTTCAACCCGTAAAACTTGGCAATCCGCTTCATTTTGACGACCTCACGGTCGTCGAGCATGAAGGACTTCGGCTCGGCTCGCCCTTCCCCGCACAGGAGCGCCAGCACAATTCCGGCAATCGGCCACCATCGGCCATGCCTGCGCGAAGGGTTCTGGCATCGCAATTCTTTCATGCCCAAGGGACCATCATAGGCTGACAGGCACCCCGTGGCTACATACATTTTCCCCACAAAACGCCTTGCTCTGTCCGCCCGCCGGAGCCTCCGGGAGTCCTGATTACTGTCGTAATCTCCCATATCGGTGTATAGTGGGGCACGGTGCACTGCCAGATACGGGTCGGGTCAAAATCCGCAGGCCCTCATGATCCGGCTGCGGCAGGAATCGGGTGCCCGGGAAAGCGGGATTCCCCCTTGACCCAAGTCAGGGGCATGAGTAGCTTTTGAGCCCTTCCGAGGGCCGAAGCGCCAATCCGAATTAACGGTTGCCGGCTGGAGGAGAAGAAGAAATGGCTATTGTCACCAAGGAAAATCTGAAGCCCAAGGCGAAGGACCTGTTTGACCGCGGATTTTCGGCGCTCGACCGCGGAAATCTCGATTACGCAATGGATATGTTTCTGGGCTGCCTGGAACTGGAGCCAGGCTTTCTCGAGGCCAGGACCTACCTGCGTGCGGCCTCGGTACGGAAATTCAAGGAGGGGAAGAACGGGAAAATGACTCATGCCATGAGTTCCCTGGCCGGCTCTCCAAAAATCATCAGCGCGCGGGCCAAGCTGAGCAAGAAGCCGCTGGCCGCCCTGCAGGCAGCGGAGGAATTGCTGCGCAAGGACCCCCTCAATCCCCAGTTCGTCTATCTGCTATGCGATGCCGCAGAGGTGCTCAACATGCCTGAGGTGGCAGTGCAGAGCCTCGAAATCCTACGGGATCACAGTGACAAGGAAAACGCGGATATGCTCTACCGCCTAGCCCACACCTATATCGACAACGAGCAGCCGCAGGAAGCACGCGGAATTTTCGAGCGATTGCTGCAGCTCAAGCCAAACAACCAGGAATTGATCAAGGAGTACAAGGACATCACCGCCCTCGCGACCATGAAGCAGGGAGGTTGGGGATCAGCCACATCCTACCGAGACGTGATCAAGGACGTGGATGAGGCAACCAGCATTGAACAGGAACTCAAGGTCGTGAAGACCGAGGACGATATCGCCTCGCTGGTACGGGACGCGCGGGAGAAAATCGAGCGCGAACCGGACAACATCAATTACCGGCGGGCGCTCGCCGATCTATTTACGAAAGCCGAAAAATTCGAAGAGGCGATCGAAGCTCTTGAGGCCGCGCAGGAAGTCACCGGGGGGAACGACCCGCAGGTGGATCGATCGCTGTCCAGCATCCGGCTGAAAATGTTCGATCGCGACATCGCGAAGCTTCGAGAGGCCGGAGACAAAGCCGGAGTCGACGCAGCGGAGCTGGGAAAAAGGGAGTTCCAGCTGGAAGACGCCCGCTCCCGAGTGGAGCGGTATCCGAACGATCGGGAGTTCAAGTACGAATATGGCCTGATGCTTTTCGAGAGCGGAGACTTTGATGCCGCCATCAAGCAGCTTCAGCAGGCACGACAAAACCCCAATCGCCGGATCAGTTCGCTGTTTTACCTTGCCCGGTGCTTCAAGGAGAAGAAGCAGCACGATCTTGCCCGCGGGCTCCTGGACGAAGCAGCCGGGGAAATGCACGTCATGGACGAGATGAAAAAGAACATTCTCTATGAACTGGGGGATCTCTGCGAACGCATGGGGGAAACCGAGGCTGCAATCAGTTACTTCAAGGAAATCTACTCGGTGGATATCGGGTACCGCGACGTCGCCGAAAAGATCGAACAAGCGTACGAGTAATGGGGGGGGCGCCTGTGCCGGGGCTCAATCAGCAAAGTCAGCCATCGCGGCAGGCCTGCTGGTAGTCATTCCATGGATCGGATGCGGTCCGCCAGACCAAAATCCGGAGCGGCGCGGGAATGCGCCACCGGGCATCGGTCCAGACAGTGATGGGGTTCGCATTCTCGCCTGTCATCTGGGATTCCCGCAAAAGCCGATATTCGGATACGAGGCCTCTTCCCTCGAAACAGCGTCCCCGATCCCACCAGAAACGATTGATTGTTTCCGGGCCGTCCGACCGGACATCGTCGCGGTCCTGCATGTCGACGACGAACCAAGCTGGACTTCGTTTCTCATCCGATTGGAGTCGGCTGCCGGACAGTTTCCCCACAGCGAGTTTCGACAGGCGGGAAATGGATCCGTTGCGATGGGTGTCGTGAGCCGACTCCCAATCATCGAGCGACGGCCCCTGCTCGACCTCAACTATTCCATCCAAGGGCAGCGATTCGACCTGAGCCACCATGTAGTCGACGTCACGGTACTGGCTGGACCAAATGATCCACTGCGGCTGGTGCTTGCCCGCCTGAAGGACAAGACCTTCCACCCGAGGGGCCAGACGGAGATGCGCAGAAACGAAGCAAGGCTTTTGGCGCGGCATGTCCATGCCACGCTGGCGGAATCCCCGGACTGCCGACTACTAGTCATCGGTGCCCTGCACGACGTCAGCGAGTCCGCAGCCGTGCAGAAAGTCATCGGGCATCCACAACACCTCGTAGACCTCCGCCCGATGGATCCGGATGGCGACATGTGGACGCACCGGAACCGCGGGGGGGATGTCTACTCTAGGAGCGACTACCTGCTCGCCTCCCCGGCCCTTGCCCAGCGGATCGCGCCAGGCTTTGCCCGGATTTCCCAGTTTCCGGCATCCGGACGCCCGTCTCCTCACCGGCCACTCGTCGTCGAAATCTCTCCTGAAACCGTCAGAAAAAAACAGTTCCGCCCCGGACAGGACGGAACCGAACACAGGCCCGAGGCTCTGTCCACCTCAGGTTTTGCAAAATAACATGGTCAGGTCCGTCTCTCCCCCGGCACCGATCGATTTGCGAATCGGCTGACTATGCCAGATCTGGCCAGGTCTCAACAAACACCCAGACCTGGCCATCGAGGATGAAAATGATTCTGTATTTGCAACTGATTCCTGCTCATTGGTCCGCGTATTCGACGTACGACATGGGTGCTTCCGGAGCCTTTGCACAGGCGAAAATCGCTGATTCAGGGGGCGTAGAGCTTCTTTCCCGGATTCGCGATGGTCTTGCCCGGGACGTAGTCAAGGAGCCGGTAATAGACTTTTCCCTCCGACGGCGCGATGAACCTCAGTTTCTGAGTTCCGCCGATGCCAATAATGTTGGTGTACCCTTCGAGCGGACGATAGGAGGATTTGCCCGATCGGTCGCTGGTAAAATAGACGCCGTAGGTTGCACCCTCCCTCGATTCCCACTGCATGGTTACTTCGTTTCCAGACCTGGCAATCATGTGCCGGGTGGTCGTGAAAATCGGGGATGTACGGCTTGAATCGGATTTGCCGCGGGATGTTGAGGTCCCGGTGGCACACCCGGTCGCCATCAAGACGACGGCAAGGCAAACCGCACGGGAAAATTGTCGCCGAAATGGCGTCATCACTGACCAGTCGGTGGATCCTGGGCAACGGCCCTTTCCTCCCACTCCGGGGGAATCGAGGACAGAGACTGCGTTTGATCCGGACCGCCGCCTTCCATAACCACATCGGCCGGTACGATCGCCGACGCTTCCGGGAGCACATCGGCTTCCTCCACGGTCACGCTGGAATCCGTGGAGGCGGTCTTGCGGCTTTTGCTCCAAGGCGGCCACTCCGGACGACCCACGATTTCCTGATCATAGAAACTGATCTGTCGCAACTCCGCATTCCGATCGGAAAGTTCCAGCCGATACCTCGCGGCAAACCACTTCCATTCCCGGGAATTAAAGTCATACACTTTTCCCAGTGAACCGAGGAGAGACGCCGTTTCCGTGTGGGGGATTTGAAGAACTTCCGCCCTCGGATTCGCCTTCGCCGCCTCCACCAGCATGGGCGGCAGCGAGGAATCATCCCCAATCAGAACAATGCGCTCGGGGGCGGCCCGAAGATAAGCGGATGACTCAAACTGCTCCTCGCTGATTTCGATCCATTCCAAGCCATTCCAAACATGTAGAACAACTTCGGCGTTGTTGCTGTCTCGCTTGTATCCGACGAGAACCAGATCCCTCTTAGCGATGGTGTCGAACGCCACCTGAAGGGGACTATACTTCACTGGTACCACCAGCAAATCAACCCCATCCCGCTTTTCCCGAAACGCCGCGGCATCCGGGTCCAAGGACATGAAAAATCCCGCTGATACGATGACAGCGATGGAGAGACGGACCGTTTTAGACATCATGACCTCATTTCCTCCTTCGTTGATACAGAATCCTTTACGCCCGTTCTTACTATCGCATCGCATCGGAATGCAAGCGTATCGTGCGCCGGCGAGCGAATCGTCGTGGGTCTGCTGTTGGCAGGATCGCCCCCGGCCAGGTGGAAGCGGTTGCACAGGGCCAGCGAACCCTCTATACTCCCCCGGATCTTACCCAACCCATAAGGAGGATACTGAAAAATGGCCCAGATTACCTTGAAGGGATCGCCGGTTTCCACCGTTGGTGAACTGCCCGCTGTCG
>CAZTAB010000233.1:0-9195 GCA_964611475.1 uncultured Verrucomicrobiota bacterium
GACCGGAGTGATAACATCTTCCTGCTCGACGTGCGGGAACCGCACGAAGCGGAGATCTGCCAACTCGACGGCTCCACGTTGATCCCCCTGGGCCAGTTGCAGGCGCGCGTGGGAGAACTGGATCGTGACCGCGACATCGTGGCCTATTGCCGGTCCGGGGCGCGGAGCGGGAAGGCCGTAAAATTCCTCGGCGAAGCGGGGTTCGCCCGGGTACGCAACCTCGTGGGCGGAATTCTCGCCTGGTCCGACCACATCGACCCGGGCATGCCCAAGTATTGATGGATCCGTGGTGTCCGGGTTTCAGACGATCGAAATCGCAGGCATACCGATTCGGATGCAGGTTCCGGGTGATATAGATGCGCGCCTGGATGATCTGGCCCATGCCAACCCGGACAGCGCTGCAATCCGCGACGAGCGCCTCCCCTACTGGGCAGACCTGTGGCCATCCTCCATCGCACTAGCGGAAGAATTACTGCGGACCCCCCCGTTCTGCCCCGACGACCAGATTCTCGAGATTGGGTGCGGTCTGGGCCTTGCGAGCATCGCCGCAGGTCTACGCGGAGGACGAGTCATCATGACCGACTATCTGCCGGAGGCGGGTAGAGCCGCCCGCAGGAACTGGGCAGCCAACATCGATACGCCTCCCGAGGTTCGGCAAATGGATTGGCGTGCGCCCGAGCCAGGATTGCGCGCCGACCTGATCCTCGCCGCCGATGTCGCCTATGAGAAGCGTTCGTTTCAACCGTTGATCAAGGCGTTCAAGACGCTACTCCTCCCGGACGGGAAGATTCTCCTCGCAGAGCCGCGGCGATGGATGTTCAGACCCTTCATCGACTCGCTGGACGAGCAAGGGTTTCATCGCGAAACAAAAACCAGAAAAACAACAATTGGGAATCGCGTGGTGTTAGTCGACATTCATGCACTGGCCATTCGCTGCCCCCCGCCTCCGATCACGCGGGGGCAGCAAAGTGCCGGGAAATGACCCTGGCTTTGTCCGTCCCGCGAAGCAAATCGTGGAAGCGGCAATGTGCTGGGCGGGAAAGGAGACGGGGAAGCAAGGAAAGGGAACAGGGACTCCGGCGTGCGGCGCAGAATCGAGAAGATCGAGCCGGCATTTTTTCAAGAGCCGACGAAATGCACGGGTGTTTCCGCCTGATGGACAGGCGAAATGCATCAGGGCCCGAGGAAAAGAGGCGATGCCAGCAGTGAGGTCACGCAGCCTCTTCGCGCAAGCGGGGGTCGAGGGCATCGCGCAGCGCGTCTCCTAGGACGTTGAAGGAGAGGACGAGGAAAAAGATCGCACAGGTGACAAAGGTCATTTCCCACCAGACCCCCTGCCACAACTGAAGCCGGGCATTACTGATCATAACTCCCCAGGAAGGTTCCCCTTTCACCCCGATGCCCAGGAAGCCGAGGATTACCTCCGTCCCCACCGCGGCAGGGAAACGGATAGTAAAAGTAACGATCACGATATGGAAGACATTGGGCAGGATATGGTGAAACATGATGCGACCCGGGCCGAAGCCAAGCACGCGCGCAGCCTGGACATAGGGGCGCTCCTTGTGCTTCATCACTTCCCCCCGAATCAACCGGCACAGCCCGACCCAAGTGGTGAGCCCGATGCCCAGGTAGACCCCCAGTAGCCCCTGTCCCACGATCATCGCGATGGCGAGGATAAACAAAAGGCCAGGAATCGATGCAAACGTAGAATAGATCCACACGATGACGTCATCCACCCGCCCCCCGAAGTAACCGGCAAGGCATCCCAGGATCACCCCGATGGGGATGGCGATCAGAGACGTGATGATTCCGACACGGAACGCGATCCGGATCCCCTGAATCAGTCGCTGCAGCACATCCCGGCCCAGTCCGCCCGTTCCGAAGGGATGACTCAGATAATGTTCGCGCGGAGAAAACCTCTCCCCCGCATCCGTCACTTCGCGCGAACGAAAGATGCTGGGTGCCATGTATTTTTTCTCGATATTGGGAACATTGTAGCCGGGCGTCTCGTCGGCGGCGCGCGACGCGTAGTACACGACCTCCCCATACACAGCCAGCACGGTGTACAGGATGACAACCACCAGGCAAAAGAGGTTCAGCTTCCCCCCGGCAAGCCTCCGAAACGTTTCACTCCACCAGGAGCGATGCTCCGACAACTCCTGTCTCGCGGCCCCGGTCACGAGATTTTCACCCTCGGATCCACAGCGGCATAGGAGATATCGGTAATGAGGTTTGCGATCACGAACAGAATCGACCCGATGAGAACAATGGCCCGGATCACATCCACGTCCGAAGCATAGATTGCGTTGATTGCGAGGTATCCCAGACCAGGGATTCCAAAAAACGTCTCGAGCAGGAGGCTTCCGGTATATAGGAACGGGATGGCCACGACAATGTTGGTCAGGATTGGAACCATCGCATTTTTCAAAACATGCTTGAACAGGACCCGCTTTTTACCCGCTCCCTTGGCGAAGGCCGTTCGCACATAGTCCCGGTACATTTCATCAAGCATCACCGTCCGGTAGAAACGAAGGTTGCCCCCCAGCCCACTCACGACGCCGATCAGCACCGGCAGAATCAGATACCGCCAGGATTCGAATCCCCACACGGGGAACAGCTCCCACCGGTACGCGAGAACATACTGACCGACGATAATGAAAATGAGATAGTTGATGCTCATCAGGGCGACCGAAAAAACCACGAAAAAACGATCGATGAACCGATTGCGGAAGAATGCGCAGATCAGGGACAGGGTGATGGCGACGATCAGCCCCACCACAAAGATCGGTATCGTCAGCGCCAGCGACGGAACGATGCCTGCCCGCAGCAAGTCGGACACCCGTTGGTTCGTGCTGCTGGACTCGCCGAAGTCAAAGCGGGAAATCTGCCCGAGGTAGAAGACGAACTGGGAATGGAAGGGAGACGGCATCCTGCGGCGCAGGGAGACAGACTGAACCTCAATGTCAGTGCCCCCGACTTCCATTCCTATCTCCCGCGACACAAGGCCCTCCTCCGGTTCAATCGTGACGTCAAGTTCCGTCCACCGCCTGGACGGGACCATCGGCTCCCGCAGCTCGGATTGTCCACCATCCATGCCGCCACGGTTCGCTTTCCGGGTTTTCACGACGAGCGCGCTCTTCGATTCAGGAGCCGTCCGGTATCGAACACGGAGCCGGTAGGTGGCGTTGGTCGACAGGTCGAACGCCAATGGAATCGCGTAGGACAAGCCCGGGCGGAAGTGGACGCGGGCCGGAAGTTTTCCTTCCGCCCGATAGTGGGTGGCTCCGGTCGTGTTCCGCCAGAATCCGGCGTGCTGCTCAAAACTTGTGTCTTCCAGCGCCCGGGTGCTCGTCCACCACCCGAAAAAAAGCGGGCGGTTGAACCCGCGGACTTCGTCGTATTCCTCCAGGGCTTTCACAGAGGCCCGGTCGCCAAGGACGGCTCGCGCCTGACTTCCCCCCACAAGATTGAACAGAACAAAGGTAACGACGATCACACCGACCACCGTCGGGATCATCTGGAGGGAACGGCGCAGGATGTACCGAAGCATCTTACGAGGATCCCAATCCCGGGGCATCCACCCGCCAGTACTTTTCCATCCCGTACGGAAAGTCGTGATACTTCCGGTTCTTCACCCACGGCTGCTGCAACTCGTGATCTAGGGGAATCCCCAAGAAAATCCACGGGCACTCCTCAAGGATAATGTCGACCATTCGCTGACAAAGAGCGGACCGGTCAGGTGAATCCGGTATGTCCCGCATCTGTTCGTAGAGCAAATCGAACTCGGTGTTGGCGAAATTGGTGCGATTGGGACCGGGCGACGCGTTCGGCCCGTAGAAAAGCTGCAGGAAGTTCTGGGCATCCGGGTAATCGGCCAGCCAGCTCAACCGGAAACACTGCGCCTGGCGGCGCTCGAGCCGGTCAAAGAATTTCGGCCGCGCGACGTAATTCGGCACGATGCGAATGCCGATCTTGTCCATGAATGAGGCAAAGAGTTCCACGCCTTCGCGCACCTCCGGACTCTGCGCATCACCGATGTCCACTTCGACCGAAAGACGACGCCCGGTTTCCGGGTCAATGCCCTCCGGATACCCGGCCACCTTCATCAATCGCCGGGCCCGTTGCAGGTCGAAAGGGTATGGCAGCGGCCTGGCGGCGTACCCCGACACACCCGGCGGGATCGGGCCGTTCGGCTGAACGATCCGGGAATTGTACTGGGTCAGCCATTTTCCAGTGTCGAATGCGTACGCCATGGCCTGCCGCAACTCGCGGTTCGAGCCGACAAGGGGATCGTCCATGTTGAATCCCAGGTACAGGATGGTCATGGTGGACGCAGAAGACAGCGTGATCCCCCGGGATGCGAGCGACTCACGCAGCATTTTCCCGTCGGTCATGACCGCATCCCAGTTGTCCTTGGTGATCCCCGATGTTCCCAATCGCCCGGTCAGGAACATCAGCCAGCGCGTCGAGGGATCAGAAACGATAAACTCAACGCTCCGATCGATGAAAGGAATCGCCTTCCCCGCGTCCGCCAGCAGGCCCTGTTCATCGTCACCCGGACCGCCGAGGGCCGGGAACACCTCCTGGCGCCCGGTCTCGATCCACTTGGGGTTTCTTGCGAATTCGATCCGGTAGTTCCGCTGCCAATCCTCAAGAACATAGGGTCCCGTCCCAACCGGGTGGTTCCTGAACTGGCCCCCGTAGTATTCGACCGCCTCCCTCGCAACCACGAATCCATAGTGCATGCAAAGGGCCCACAGGAGTTGGGGATAGGGCCGCTTTAGTCGGATCTCCAGAGAATTGTGGTCCAGTGCCCGAAGTCCCGCGACCCCATGATCGTAGTCGGTCGGGCACTCCAGGTCCGCGGTCTTGCTGCGCCACGCATCGAGACCGAGGATTCGATCGTCAAACACCCAAAACCCGGGCGACCGATTCTTGATATCGGCAATGCGCTTGATTGAGTAGACGAAATCCTCGGCTACAAGTTCCCGCCCCTTGCCCCCGGAATCCGTAAAGCAGACATCGTCCTGGAAATAGACCCCCTCCCGAACCTTGAACCGGTAGGTTAGTCCATCCCCGGAGACTTCCGGGAGTCCATCCGCCAACAGTGGTTCGACGCGATACGGCCGTTCAAGGTACGAGTATTGAAGCAGCCCCTCGTATACCCGCGCAATGGCCAGAATGGAAGGGACGTCACTGACCGCCGCGGGGTCAAGCCCGCGGATTGGGTCCGACTGGCGGTGAAAAACCATTTCGTCCTCCGACCCGGAGGCCAGGAGACTGCCCGGTCCACATCCCACCGGCAACAGCAACAGTGCCGCCGTGAAAATCACCAGGCTGACGGCGAGAATTCGGTCATTCGGAAACGGGAGTCTCGCAGTAGGGGTCGATACCATTACGGTGAAACCGAATGGCATGAAAAGCGGATAACCGCAACCCTAATCAAATGCCGACCGAAGGATGTTATTTGGCCGGTTGCCCGGCGGCGTCATCCGGAACATCCGGAACAGGAGTGTCGCCAAGTCCCGCTGGATCCGAATCGATCGGCGGCAATTCCAGCGGGAGCGTCTCCTCTGGGGAAATGTCTTCGGCCAAGACATCGCGAACCTCAACCGGCCCGCCAACATCCTCCATGATGGATCCCTCGCCCCGCCCGGCGTAGAAAAACGCAAGCAGCATCGTGTTGAGCATGAAAAAAATCGCGAGGATGATGGTAATCTTGGTCAGGACGTTTCCGGCCCGCGCACCGAAGAGCGAATCCCCGCCGCCGCCGCCGAACGCCGAACCACTGAGCCCGCCACCCTTGGATTTCTGAAGCAGGATCACGGAGATCAACAGAAAACTACTGACAACTTCCAGCACCAACAGGATTCCCAGAACAATATTCATCGATTCCCTTCCTTCCTGCGCGACTCAACGCGCCCCGACCTTGACAATCTGCACGAACGACCGCGCCTCCAGGCTAGCTCCGCCAATCAGGCCCCCGTCGATGTCCGGCTGGGAAAACAACTCCCCGGCATTGTCAGCCTTGACACTTCCACCATACTGAATCCGAACGGAATCGGCAACTGGTTCACCAGCCATGGAGGCGATTACGGACCGGATCAGCGCGTGCACTTCCTGCGCCTGCTCCGGCGACGCCGTTCGTCCGGTCCCAATGGCCCACACCGGCTCATAGGCAAGGATCAGGCCGGCGAGCTCATCTGCCCCCACGTCCCGTAGGCTCTCCCGCACCTGACTCTCCACCACTCCTTCGGTCGCACCGGACTCCCGCTCTTCGAGCGTTTCGCCGACACAAACAATCGGTTGCAGATTAGCCTGGAGCGCAGCCCTGACCTTCTCGTTCACGATGCCGTTTGTTTCGCCAAACAACGTACGTCGTTCACTATGACCCAGAATCACGTAGTGACAGAAAAGCTCCCGAAGCATCGGCGCACCGATTTCCCCTGTGAATGCGCCCGACGCATTGGCGTGCATGTTCTGCGCTCCAAGATCCACCAAGCTGCCGGTGATCGCTTCGCTCACCACCGCCAATGCGGTGAACGGCGGGCAAAGAACCACGTCAACGCCCTTGAAGTCACCCAGTTCACGCAGAATCTGGTCCACCAGATCACGTGCCTCCCCCACGGTCTTGTTCATCTTCCAGTTTCCGGCTGTGATCGGCTTTCTCATTATTTTCAGGAGACGGCCAAGGCGGCAACACCCGGCAGTACCTTTCCTTCCAGAAACTCCAGGCTTGCGCCGCCTCCGGTGCTGACGTGAGTCATACGGTCCGTCAACATGGCCTTGTTGACCGCGCTCGCGGTGTCACCGCCACCGATGATACTAATGCAGTCCGCCCCCGCCACGGCCCGGGCCACGGCTTCGGTTCCTGCCGCAAAGGGTGCCATCTCGAAACAGCCTAGCGGACCGTTCCAGACAATCGTGGCAGCCCCGGCCAGTTCCGTCGCGAAAATTTCCCGAGTCTGCGGGCCGATGTCCAGCCCTTCCCACCCCTCTTCAATACCTCCGAGTCCAACGATACGGGTCCGGGCGTCCGCGCTGAAGTCATCCGCGACCACCGTGTCCACCGGCAGGAGAAGCCGGATTCCTGCCGCCTCCGCCTGTTCCAAGATCCGGGCGGCCAATTCAATGCGGTCCTCCTCCACCAGCGAATTTCCCGTCGGATGCCCCTGCGCGCGGAAAAAAGTGTACGCCATACCTCCCCCAATAAGGAGGCTGTCAACCTTATCGATCAGGTTGGTGATGACGTCAATTTTCCCGCTGATTTTCGCCCCGCCGATGATCGCAACAAAAGGCCTCTTGGGCTTGGACAGGACGCTGCCCAAGTAGTCCAGTTCCTTTTCCATAAGAAATCCGGCGGCGGTATCCTCAAAAAACTCCGTCACGGTCGCAACCGACGCATGCGCACGGTGCACGGAACCAAAGGCGTCGTTGACATAACAGTCCCCAAGCGAGGCGAGCTGTTCCGCAAACCTCTTCTGCAGCCGCTTCATCTCGACCTCGGCTTCAGACCGCTCATTCTCATCCGCAAAGTCGTCGACCTTCACCTTGCCTTCTTCTTCAGGGTGAAATCGAAGGTTTTCCAGGACGACGACATCGCCGGGCTGCATGTCACGCACGGCGGCGGCGGTCTCGGCTCCCACGCAATCCCGCACAAACCGTACCGGCCGGGCCAGCAACTCGGACAACGCCCGGGCAACCGGCTCCAAACTCATCGCGGAGTCCACCTGTCCCCCAGGGCGACCCAGATGGCTCATCAGAACCACCGAACTGCCACGTTCCAAGAGGTGCTGGATGCTGGGAAGCGAAGCTCTGACCCTAGCGTCATCCTCAATCATCCCATCCTTCAGGGGCACATTGAAGTCCACGCGCATCAAGACCCTCCGACAGCCGGGCCCGAGGTCTCGGATGGATTTTTCTTTCATGAAACAACTCGGAATAAGCCACCGCCGAGTGGGGCCGGCAGGGCCCGTCCCGGGGCATGCCGGTACGGAGTGTCCGGCATCCTCACGTTTTGGAAGCGATGTGGATGATAAGATCCACGACCTTGTTGGAGTACCCCCACTCGTTGGCGTACCAGGCGATCAGCTTCATGAATTTGTCGTTCAGTGCAATTCCTGCATCCGCGTCAAACACGCACGTGCAGACTTCGCCAATGAAGTCGGAAGACACGACCTTGTCTGCCGTGTACCCCACGATGCCCTGCATGCTTCCACCGGCGGCGGCCTGAAATGCCGACTTCACGTCGTCGTAGGTCGCCGCTGCCCGGAGCCTGCAGGTGAGATCGACGACGGATACGTCGGCGGTGGGAACCCGGAATGACATGCCGGTGAGCTTCCCGTCCAACTCCGGAATGACCTTGCCCACCGCTTTTGCCGCGCCGGTACTAGAGGGGATGATGTTGAACGCCGCCCCACGGCCCCCGCGCCAGTCCTTGGCGGACGGACTGTCGACGGTCTTCTGCGTCGCGGTGGTTGCATGAACGGTCGTCATTAGTCCTTCTTCGATCCCCCAGTTGTCATGGACGATCTTTGCCATCGGGGCAAGGCAGTTGGTGGTGCACGACGCATTGGATATCACGTCCATCTCCGATGTGTAGGCCTCTTCATTAACCCCCATCACAAACATCGGCGCGTCGTTCGAGGGGGCAGATATGACCACTTTTCTGGCCCCCCCCTTCAGGTGGGCGGAAGCCTTCGCGACATCGGTGAAGACACCGGTGGATTCGACCACATATTCGGCTCCACATTCCCCCCATGGGATTTCCTCGGGATTTCTGCAGGCATAGGACGCGATCTCGCGGCCATTGACCGTGAAGGCCCCATCGACAATGCCGACCTTTCCAGGAAAGCGCCCGTGGACCGTATCGTACTTTAGCATATATTCCATGTAATCCGGGTCGATGAAGGGGTCATTGATCCCGACCACTTCCACTTGGGGATTCTCCATCGCGGCCCTGAATACCAAGCGTCCGATTCGGCCAAATCCGTTGATTCCAATCTTGATTGCCATATTCTTACCCTCCAGACCTTTGCTCCGCACACGCAGTCAAAATCACGTCAAAATCTCCAGCCTGTGGAAAAAACAGGGGCTCCCGAGCCGAAAAAACAGCCCATCCGGACACAAAAGGCGGGTAAAATACAGGAAGGGAGCGGGCTCGTCAAACCGGATGATCGGAGGCGAAATCTGCAT
>CAZTAB010000234.1:0-5580 GCA_964611475.1 uncultured Verrucomicrobiota bacterium
CGCCGATGGCAGGCTGTATTTGCCTTGCTCGGCTGAATTCCTCATGCCCTGTGCCGCCGGCGGCGGTCTCGGTTGGGTCGATCCCGCCACGGGAGAGGTGGGCCTGGTTCGCGACGGCTTCGCTTTCCACCGGGCGCACACGGCAACCACCGCATGCCACGGCCGGTACATCGTGGTCTCTGCCACTGCCTGGTGGCCGCACATTGCCGGTGTCGAACCGGAGACCAGCGGTGTGCCGGACAGGGTCGTGACGTTCGATGTCGAGAGGGGAAAGGTCATCGGCGATGTGGTGCCTGCCGACGGCACGGTGGGCGGAGGGGAGGTTGTTGAATGGCGATTGGGCAAGATCGTGGGGAGGAACGAGGTGGCGGTGGAGACGAACCGTGCTGAAACAGTATTCTACATCCTCGATGTCGCGTCCCAACGGGTGGAGAGCGTATTTCGCCTGGCCGGCTCGTCGTCGAACCGACTGCTGCCTCTACCCGACGGCCGGCTATTGGGGTACCACGCCGGCGGCATCTTTCGTCTCGATCCGAAAACCTGGACCTTCGAGCCGGTCTGTAAGCTGGATAAACCGCCTCGCGACTGGCGTATCGTCAACGGTCAGATCTTCGCATTTCATGACACCCACCTGGTCCGGTACGATGACTTTTGGGAACCCCGCTTGGAACGCCCGACGACAAGGAACTGACAGGGGAGTCTCTCGAATGAGTGCGGTTCAGGTTGTTTTTGCATGGGAAATCGGACAACGATTACGGATGATGAGGAGAAGATCCGAATCGTCGCGTGTAGTCGTCAACCGAAATTCCCGCATTTCTCAAACCTGTTTGGCTTCCGACCGGGGCATTTCGATGTTTTCTTCGTTGCAGGGAGGTGTGTAAAGATTTGAGAATCGTTTCTTTGCCATGAAAACGAAAGCCATCGTATTCCCGAAACCGCATGAGGTCGCGTTCCGCGAATTCGACCTGCCGCCCTGCGGGCCCGATGAGATCGTCGCGGAGACCCTCTACAGCTTCGTGTCTCCCGGCACGGAGTTGCGGGTCTGGGCCGGGACGCACGAATCGGCGGGCAAATTCCCGCTGGTGCCGGGCTATTCCTGGGTGGGCCGAGTCATCGAGATCGGTCGCGACCTTACAGGATGGGATGAAGGCCAACTGGTGACCGGCCGGAACCCTTTGCCCATTGACGGGATTACGCAACTCTGGGGCGGCCAGGCAAGCCATCACCGTGCCACGGAGAGCGGCTATGGCGCGGCCGCCTTGAAGCTCCCGGAGAATGCTGATCCCTGGGATTACGTCACGGTGGAGACTTCGGCGATCAGTTGGCGGGGCGTTTCCTCCGCCTTTCCGGCGGCGGGCGAAACTGCCGTGGTCATCGGCCAGGGCCTGATCGGCGCATATGCCGCCCGGTGGCTGCTCATGCTCGATGCCCGCGTGATTGTCACCGACCTCGAGGCGTCGCGTCTCGACCGTGCTCGAGGATGGGGCGCCGCCGCGGCGGTTGACGGGAGCGCGCCTGACGTTCAGGAGCAAATTTTTTCTCACTGCGAAGATGGCGCGGACATTGTCATCGAGGCGTCGGGAAGTACCGCGGGCGCCAGGCTGGCGGCCTCAATTCTTCGGCAGCCGGCAGCTCAG
Source organism: uncultured Verrucomicrobiota bacterium (assembly GCA_964611475.1). Lineage (GTDB taxonomy): Bacteria > Verrucomicrobiota > Kiritimatiellia > SLOV01 > SLOV01 > CAUZEO01. The sequence continues at coordinate 1,638 of CAZTAB010000234.1, forward strand.
CGGGGGAACGACGGGTATCCGCTCGAAGAGCTGCACACCGATGCCCATTACTGGCCGAGGCTGGTATGCCAGGCGAGCGCTTACGAAAACATGGAGCTTCCGCCCCGGGGGTTGTCGGAGGGGGAAGGTGTACTCCTGCTTGCCCCCGCGGACCGCAGAGTTGACGATCGGCTCGCGGTGATTGAGCACATTCGGCGCGGCAAGCTCCCGGTGGCAGAGATTGTCGATCGCCCAACGCCGGTCGATGATGCCCCGCAGGCCTATCGCCTGCTGCGCGATCATCCCGCAGAGGCAAGCGCAGTGGCGTTTCAGTGGGGGATGTGATGGGGCGCCACGCCATCGGACTCTTCAGCCATGGAAGTCATCCTTGGTCAGCGACAAGGTTGCTCGGACATGGAAAAAGGTTGTTGGCGTTGAGCCTGGTGGTGGCCCATACGCCGGTGTCCGCGGGCGTCCCGGACCCGATGCCCGATCTGGTGGAGGTCAATGTCCACGGTCGATTCTACTACCCCTCCAATCCGGAGCGCCCCACCACCATGCGATCCGTTCAACTCATGCGCGAAGATCCGGGAATTCGGATCACGCAGTGGAGCGGGCTCTCTCTTCCCGGGGGGGGCAGCGGTCGGGCGGGACCGGGACGAGCGTCGCTGATGATGGCGATCGCGGGAAAAACCGCGCCGGATATCATCGAGTCATGGGTCCACATCATTCGCACCGATATCGATCAGGGCTTTCTGCATCCTCTGAACGAGTGGATTGGCGAGGATGCGGACGGCAATGGCCTGATCGATGACGACGAGGCAACGTGGGAGCGTTGGAAGGAGATCCCGCCTCTGGTCCGCCAGATCGCGACGGTGGACGGGAACGTGTACGGAATTCCCCAGGCCTATACCCATTACTTTGCCGTGATCTATCGCGTGGACATGGTCCGCGCCGCCGGCCTGGATCCGGGGGATCCGCCGGAGACCTGGGACGAATTCGTGTACTGGTGTCAAAAGCTCACGAATCCCAACAAGGACGTTCCCGGATCGGTGGTCAAGATGGGGCAGCGAGGCCTGTCCCTCTTGCCCTATGGCTGGCAGTGGCTCCCCTGGCTGCAGTCCACCGGCGGGGATCCCGTGATTCAAATCCGACGCAGTCCGACGACCGGGGAGGAATACACGTTCGCTGCGGAAGCCACCCAATTCGTCACGGGGTCTGGTGAGGATCTCACCGCGGTGAACCCGACCTGGCGGGCCAATTTCGCATCGGAGGAGGGAATTCGCGCGGCGGAGTTTTATCACAAGCTCCGATGGATGAAGTGGATCGTCGATCCGGTATCCGGGGAGCCGATCTCTTTATCCGGGGAGGATCTGGACCGCGGCACGGCAGCCTTCAACGGTCGCACGGTGACGTTTGCCAAAGAGGACGTGGTTTCGGGCATGGCGCGTTCCGGTTCGCCGCAACGAAGCTACGACATGTGGAATCTGCTGGGACGCGGCGAAGTCGCCATGCTGACCTGGGGCGTCGGGGATCTTGGGGATATCGGTCGGGAGGCCGGTATCGATCCGGATTTGCTGGGCTGGTTTCCCTTTCCGGCCGGCCCCGGAGGAACCCGGGTGATCCAGGGGCAGAGCCACTACGCCACCATGGTGGAGGCGGTCGGCGACCGCCCTGGCCACGAGCGGGACAAGGTCTGGAAGGTGATGACCGCCGTAACGGACCGGTCCGTGCGTGACGCCGAGCTCAAGAAAAAGGTTTTGTCCGGCCTGGCGCGGTTTGTTCCGCCCCGGGAACTGAAGCGGCTTGGGTTTGAGGACTACCTGAAAGATGTTTCGAAGGCGGTGCGCCGAAACTTCGAGGAATTGGAACAGGGCATCGTCAAACCGGTGGCCGAGCCGTTCATGGGGTTCTGGATGACCGTCAGCGTCGCCCTGGACAACCAGGTATTCGGAAGGATTCTTTCGGAGACCGGCGAGTCCTTCGACTATGTATCCGCGCTCAAGAAAGTGGAGCAGGATGCGAACACCGGCGTCATGTTTGCGCGAAGCGAGGAGGAACTGCAGCGGTACCGGCCAGCCGCCCGGGCCCTGTTCGTGATCCTGGCTGCTGTGATGGTCGTGTTTGTTGTCATGATCGTGCGCTCCATGGTTACCGAGCGCGCGGAAACGACCCAGGACGTGTACCGCGGCTGGCTGCCCTGGGCGCTGATCCTTCCGGCGGTATTGCTGATCGGCCTGTGGGGGTATTACCCGTTACTGAAAGGGCTGGTGATGGCCTTCCAGGATTACCGGATCGCCGGCGACCGGGTTTTCGTGGGCCTGGACAACTTCATCACGCTCGCCCTGGACGGAAGTTTCTGGGCGAGCATGGGACGCACGGTCTATTTCGTCATCCTCAATGTGCTTCTCGCGTTTCTGGCACCCATTTTCCTGGCGATTCTGCTCTCCGAGGTGCCACGCGGGAAAATCCTGTTCCGCACCTTGTTCTTTCTTCCACAGGTGACCAGCGCGCTGGTCATCGCGCTGCTGTGGCGGATGCTTTACGATCCCACGCCCTACGGGTTCCTGAACCAGATCATCGGCGTCCTGGATCGAATCCCTTTCCTGGACATCTCGCCGCAGACCTGGCTGCAGGATCCGCGGTTGGCCATGATCTGCTGCGTGATCCCCACCGTTTGGGCCAGCATGGGGATGGCGAGCCTCATTTACCTCGCCGCCCTCAAGAGCGTGCCGGAGGAGATTTATGAGGCCGCCGACGTGGACGGGGCGGGAATGTTCTCCAAGCTGCGGCGCATCACGCTGCCTACGTTGCTTCCGCTGATCATCATCAACTTCGTTGGCACCTTTGTGGCCACGTTTCAGAACATGGGAAACATCTTTCTTCTGACATTTGGCGGCCCCGGGGAATCGACCATGGTCGTGGGCATGCGGATCTGGATCGAGGCCTACAACAATCTGCGCTTCAGCCTCGCCACCTCGATGGCGTGGGTGTTGGGCGCGGTGTTGATTGCATTTACGTACTTCCAGATCCGGTTCCTGCGCCGGGTTGAATTCAAAAAGGCGGACTGGGATTAACGACAAACGCATGGTGTCCACGGCACACACGGAATCTGGTAGTGGTGGCTTTGACCGCGGATTTCGCGGATGGAGCGGCCTTTGCCCTCTTCGTTGCCTTTTGTTCAGAAACCCGTAACAGCTCATGCCGATAATTGCGCAGATTGGTCGGAAGACCGCGAGAGGCCGCGCTGCGGTTCTGATCATTTACGCGCTTCTCATTCTGATGAGCGTAACGATGGTCGTTCCCTTTTTGATTACGTTGACCAGTTCCTCGACGAACGATTTCGATTACGACCGCTTCAGTATCCTGCCGCAGTCCATGTGGTCTCGGGGCGACCGGTTCATGAAGGGGCTGGTGGGATACTTCAATTTGTATGCGGATTGGCACCAGCAGAGCGCCGCGCGATTTGAGGGGTGGCCCGCGCACTGGAGAACCTGGAGCGAGATCGGGCAGGACCAGGAAGGGATTCGCTCGATCACGGCGCCCTATTTGAATCCCGATGTCAAGGAGTTGGCGCGCTGGAGAACGCTCTCCGCAGACTACGCGGAGTTCGTCCGGGACCATCCGCTCGAGGATTCGCTTTCGGGAATGACGGATGTGGAAGGCAATGCCTTTCTGCTGGAGGCATACCGGGCCCGCTGGCACCGGCAGAATCCGGATGCGATCGGGGTTTCCCGGCAAACCCTGGACCGACGCGCCCTCGAATTGCTGGAGGAGACATGGGGAATGCCCGTGAATTCGATTTTCGAACTCGGGTACTACACGGAACAGCGGGCGCCCTACTGGCAGCAGTCGTGGACGCCTCCGTCCGACGGAAAATACCGGGATGTTCAATCCGTGAAGCAGGCCTTTCGCATGGGATACGGCCAGCCCGGGGTGCGGCGGCATTGGCTTCAAACGCTTC
>CAZTAB010000235.1:0-4466 GCA_964611475.1 uncultured Verrucomicrobiota bacterium
CGATCACGACAGCGATCTGAAAGACTCCTCCTACGCAGTCTACTTCGACGAGCAGACGACCCTTCGGCGCGTGGAGGCGGTCAAGGAGGCGGTCGCCTCGGGAACACACATTTATTGTGAAAAGCCGACGGCAGTGACCGCCGAGGAGGCACTCGACCTGTACCGGGGCTGCGAGCAGGCGGGCGTGAAGCACGGCGTGGTGCAGGACAAACTCTGGCTCCCGGGCCTGATGAAGTTGAAGCGCCTGATGGAGAACAATTTTTTCGGCCGCATCTTTGCTGTGCGGGGCGAATTCGGGTACTGGGTCTTTGAGGGACACACCATTCCCGCACAGCGGCCCTCGTGGAATTACCGGAAGGAAGACGGCGGCGGCATCGCAGTGGACATGCTGTGCCACTGGCGATACGTCATCGACAACCTCTTCGGCCCCATCCGGTCGCTCACCTGCAATGTCGAAACGCATATTCCGGAACGGGTCGGCGAAGACGGGAAGCCCTACCGATGCACGGCCGACGACGCCGCCTACGCCACGTTCAGCCTCGACGGCGGGGTTATTGCCCATTTCAACTCCTCGTGGTGCGTACGCGTGCGCCGCGATGACCTGCTGACGGTACAGGTCGACGGAACCGAGGGCTCGGCGGTCGCCGGGCTGCGGGAGTGCTGGACCCAGCACTATGGAAATACGCCACGACCGGTGTGGAACCCGGACATCGAGCAGCCGATTCCGTTCTTCGAGGGCTGGTCGAGGGTCCCGGAACAGGAACCGTCCGAGAATGCATTCAAGGTGCAGTGGGAACTGTTTCTCCGGCACATCGTGCTCGACGAACCATTTCCCTGGAATCTCCGGGAAGGAGCGAAGGGCGTGCAGCTTGCGGAACTGGGCATGCAGTCGTCCGCCGAACGAAGATGGGTGGATGTACCGGAGTTGGTCTAGATGCGGGACTAGAGCGGGAAGATGCGGGCATGGTGATTCTGAACGGTTTAGGCAGGTGGGTCCTTTGAACACGCCAACGGCGCATCCCGGGCAACCAGCGCCCCGGGGGCACATCGTTGGGACGGTGAAACACGCCTGAAGAGCCTGCTCTCTGCGCAATGAATGTCCCAATGTCTACAAGCATTCAACACGCCATCCACATCCCGCATCACGACATGACCCTCAACCGAAAAACCAGACCATCATGAACGACAACACAAAAGTAGCCCTCGTAACCGGCGGAGGTCGGGGAATCGGGCTCGGGATCAGTGAATGCCTGCTCAACGAGGGGTTCACCATCGCCTTCTGCGGGGTGCGCGACGCGTCACAGGTGCAGGAGACTGTCCGCCGGCTCGGGGAACGTGGCAGCCGTGTGCACTACTGCCGGGCGGACATCAGCAAAACGGCGGACCGCGATGCCCTGGTGGACGAGATCCATGATGAATTCGGGCGGCTCGACCTGCTGGTGAACAATGCCGGCGTTGCGCCGAAGGAGCGGAAGGACATCCTCGAGGCAGGGGAGGAAAGCTACGAGTGGGTCATGAAAGTGAACCTGCAGGGACCGTACTTTCTCACGCAGCGCGTGGCGAACTGGATGATCCGGCAGAAGCACGAGCATTCCAGCTTCGAGGGGTGCATCATCAACGTCACGTCGGTGTCTTCGACCGCGGCGTCCCCGAACCGGGGCGAGTACTGCATTTCCAAGGCGGGATTGACCATGGCGTCACAACTTTGGGCGGTTCGACTGGCGGAATTCGGGATCCCGGTTTTCGAGGTGCGACCCGGCATTACCGCCACGGACATGACTGCCGGCGTGAAGGAAAAATACGATGCGCTGATCGCGGAGGGCATCCTTTTGCAGCCGCGCTGGGGCACGCCGGCCGATGTCGGCCACGCCGTCGCGGCGCTCGCGCGCGGCGACTTCCCCTACTCCACCGGCCAAGTGATCATGGTGGACGGTGGACTGCTGGTCGAGAGGCTGTAGCCGGATTCAGGGCCAGGCGCCGTCGCGGCGCGATGCGTTCAATCCCGTCGGGGAAATGGGCGCGGAGTCGTGGAACACCCAATCGACCTTGCCGGGCGGGGAGCGCCTGGCGTACACTTGAGTCCTCGCTAGACAAATGATCGGCCGGAGGAGCAGATGCCTTACCTGAAGCAAAAAAACCAGTCGGGAATCATCGTAAAAAGCTGGCAGCTGGGCCAGCAGCCAATCGTGTTCGGTCGTGGTGACGACGCGGAGGCGCAGATCGAAGATACGAAAATGTCCCGGATCCACTTTTCTATCGAGCACGTCAAGGAAGCGCACGTGGTCCGGGACCGCGGCAGCAGCAACGGCACCTTCGTGAACGGAAAGCGGACGCAGGAGGAGAAGCTCAACGAGGGGGACACCATCACCGCCGGCGGAACCACGTTCACGTACGACTATGGCATGAGCACCATGCTCAACGCCGCGGAAGGAATGGCGGGTGGAAGCATCCAGGACGAGCTCTCTGAAATGTACAAGAACCTCGACGATCCCGATGTCGAGAAGTCGCCGGACACGGGGGTGAACGCCCCCGCTTCCCGCTTCTTTGCGCCCGTTAGCTGGTGTTGGCACATGTCGACGAAAATTTCAGAGGACCGGTTGGAGGCATTCATCCATGCCGGTCGCCGAATCGCCGAGCACGGGCTAGTCGTCTGCGGAAGCGGGAATCTGTCCTGCCGTGCAGATGATGGGAACATGCTGATCAGCGCGACAGGCGCATGGTTGGCTGAACTGACCCGGGATCAGGTCGCGCTTTGCCGGGTCCAGGATGGGTTCCGGCTCAACGAGGCGTCGCCATCGGTTGAACTTGGAATCCACAGCGGCATTCTGCGTGCGCGAAAGGATGTGAATGTTGTCCTTCATTTTCAATCTCCTTTCGCAACCGTTCTCGCCTGTCAAAGGAAGCACAAGCTCGACCAGATCCACGTCACCCCGGAGACCCCCTACTACATCGGCACCGTGGCAGTGGTGCCATACCTGAATCCGGGCTCGACGGAACTAGCCGAAGCGGTCACCGCGGCCCTGCGCGATCATGACCTCGCGAGTTTGCAAAACCACGGGCAGGTGACGGTGGGCAGGGACTATCGCGAGGCGCTGCAAAGAGCCGTCCATTTCGAGTTCGCCTCTGAAATCTGCCTGCGGGGAGGCGGGGATCTGGAAGTGCTCGGGGAGGAAGCCATCAATTCCCTGATTCGCTCCAGAAAGGCAAACCGGGATCCGCTGGGACGCGCGTGACCAAACAGCCTTCCCCGCCGCCTGTACCACGCTTCTGGAACGACGGCAGCCAACGCTGCCAGGTTTGTATTTAAAGAGCCGCCGTGGTGCTGCCGGCAGGGTCGTGTCCCCCCGGAAGACAAGGCCGCATTACGCCGGCCGCGGCATGGCCTTCACCGCCGTGGCGCTGGTGGTGTGGTAGTTCCAGCCGCGAAGCACAAGATTTTCACACTGATGGTGGGGATCCTCCTTGCAATCCTTCCCGGAAAACATCCGCACATGCACGGCCTTCCGGGGCGTGCCGGTCTGGTTGGAGGTAGAGCCGTGCACGGTACGGTAATCGAAATAGACAACGTCTCCCGGTTCCGTCTCGAGCAGGGTGGATCCTTCCAGGGGATATCTTTCGTGGAATGCCGCGCCGCTGTCGTCGGCGAAGGATTTCTCCATGCGCGAACGATGAGTGCCAGGATAGACCCGAAGCGCGCCCATGGCCGCGGTGGCCCGGCTCAGGCAGATCATCCCGGAGATCATGGTGTCGTTTTGGGTCGTTCCGTAACTCGAGTCTTGGTGCATCCGGAAGGGCCCGACCACATCGGACATTCTTTTTTCGTACAGACTGGTGTGCTGGAGCACGATGTCAGGCCCCATGAACTCTTCGGCCACATCAAGGAATCTCGGATGCAGGATCCCGTGAGTCAGCCAGCAGGAGGAGTACTGCTGCACGTTCACGGTGGAGATAATTCCGTTGTCCTGCCCCGCATTCGGACCCGCGTAGGGAGCACCGCTCGCAACGAGCTGCTGAATCACATTGTCGAACTCGGCCTCAAGCCTCGTGACTTCCTCCGGGGCGAAAACGCCCCCAGCCACGTAGTAGCCGTGCTCCTCGAAAAAAGCCTTGCGATCGCTCACGAGGCCGAGAATACGGCCGGAATCCGGGAACTGTCAATCCACCGGGGCAATGGCCATTGCCGACGATTCCTTTCCGTATTTTGAAGAAAATTTTCGTGCTCCTGCAAAGTGGCCCTCCGCCTCAGGAAGAAGGGAAATGATAACGGGGAGCGCTTCAGGGTCTCGATCGGATGAAAAAACCCAATCTAAATCAAACAATTTTCTCCTTTTGTTGAGCGACATTGCAGGTACAGTGGGGGTGGAGTCTGATCTTGGAGTTGCGCGGCGATCTGCTGCGTTCCCTTATCTTTAGGAATATCGACAGAAAAAACGGTCCAGCAAGAGGTGAGATGATGAGCATATCCG
>CAZTAB010000236.1:0-7514 GCA_964611475.1 uncultured Verrucomicrobiota bacterium
CCGTGCCAAATTTACGGAGCCCTTGAATGACCCGGGCATGGACCCTGGGGTCCGCGACCACGCCGCCTTTCCGCACGCTTTTAGGCCCCGCTTCGAATTGAGGTTTGATCAAGGTCACCAAGTCTCCCTGTTTTGCGAGCACCTCCCTAACAGGCGGCAGAATCAGGGTCAAGGATATGAAGGATACGTCCACAACCGCAAGGTGAGGCGGTGGATGAAAATCGTCCGGGCGCAGGTTCCGTGCGTTCGTTTTTTCCCGCACGTCGACCCGCCGATCCCGGCGAAGGTCCCAGTGCAACTGGCCGGAGCCAACATCCACGGCCGTGACGACGGCTGCGCCGTTTTGCAGCAGGCAGTCGGTGAAGCCGCCGGTGGAGGCCCCGATATCCAGGCAGGTCCTTCCAGCCGCCGAGATCTGGAATGTCTCAATCGCCGCCTGCAGCTTTTCTCCGCCGCGTCCCACGAACGGGTCCTTACCCGCAACATCGAGTCCCGCTTTTTCGGGAACCACCTGCCCTGGCTTGTCCCACACGGCTCCGTCGACGCGAACCCGCCCACTACGGATCAGCCTCTGCGCCTTTTCCCGGGAAGGGCAAAGTTTGCGATCCACCAGAATTTGGTCAAGCCGCCGGCGTTGCGACATCTTGCGTTCCTCGGTCTGAATGAGGTTGGGCCGGGTTGGGCTACTTGAACAAACGGGGATCCGGCATCTGCTCTGTCGTCACCGTGATGTTCACCGTGTCCTTTGACCGCAGAACTGTCAGGCGAACCGGATCGCCGATCTTGCGGTTGAAGACCTCCCGCTGCAGGTCGAGCCGTGAAAAAATATCCTCCTCATCAACTTTGAGAATAATATCACCTGGACGCAGCCCGGCCTTGTGCGCCGGGGTGTTCCTGTACACTTCCGCCGCGTAGACGCCACCTTCGCGGTTGAGGAAGTACCTCGCGCGTGACCGCTCCATTTCCATCGGGTAGATCCCCAGCCAGGGTCGCTGTACGACTTTCCCCTGGATGATTGTTTCGGCAATCGAAAACACGCGGTTGGCAGGCACGGCGAAGCCGATCCCGATATTTCCTTGTCCAAATCCGGAGGTGTGAATGATCGCGTTGAGTCCGACCATTCGGCCGTCCCCATCGACCAGCGGGCCGCCGCTGTGCCCCGGATTGATTGCCGCGTCCGTCTGGATGAAGTCCTCATAGGGGAGCATGTGGACCTCTCGGCCTTTTGCGCTGACAATTCCCAGAGACACGCTGCTGCTGAGGCTGAAGGGAGATCCGATGCCGACGACCAGTTCACCTACCCGTAACTCGTCGGAGTCGCCAAATTCGATCGCGGTAAGCTCCGTGCCCCCGGGGTTGACGATGCGGAGGACCCCGATGTCCGTATGGTGATCCTCTCCCACGATCTCCGCGTCAAACACCTGCCCATCGTTCAGCACCACTTTGATTTCGTCGGCCTTGTCGATTACGTGCTGGCTGGTGACGATATGACCCTGTTTGTCGATGATGACTCCTGAACCCTGCCCTTCCCGGGTCTCGGGCGCACCTGGGATGCGTCGTCGGAACCAAAAGTCGTGGTAGATGGGCGTATGAGTGGTTTCGGTCTGCACCACGACAACGGACGGCTTGACGCGCTGCACCATGTTTGCCAAGTCGTCACTCAGAGTTCGTAGGGAGCTTTTCGTTTCCGCACGGCTGTCTCCAGGCTGCGCACAGGCGGCCAGGGCGACCATGGCGAGGGGAATCAACTGTTTCATCAACTTTTTTTCCACTTTTGTTCCTTAGACATGTTTCGCGGCGATTCGTTCACGCGTCGTTTTCAGAGCCGTCCATCGGTTCGGTTACCAGTTCGTCCCCCTTCTTCACCAGTTTTTCGATCTTCTTCTCGACCTCCTCTAACTTCCTCCCGCATTCCTTCACGAGGATGCTTCCTTCCTCGAAGTGGGCCATCATTTTCTCCAGGCTCAGTTCGCCCTCCTCCATTTCCTCCACGATTTTCTCCAACCGCGTTAGAGATTCTTCAAATGCCTTTTTCTTCGTTGCCATCGTGTTCTCCCTTCTCGGTTTCCTTGACGATCGACCGGATGCGACCGCGTGCAACTGTCGTGTTCAGTGTGTCTCCCTTCGAGACATGCTCCGGCGAGCGCACGACGCTCCCGTCTCGCGTCTGTGTAATGCTATATCCGCGGTCCAGGACCGCAAGCGGGCTTAACGCCCGCAGGTGGTCGGCGAGGCGTCTCAGGTCCTGCCGGGCCGATTCCCTGCAGGTTTCCACGCGGTGAAGCATCCTCAAGCTCATTTCGTCCGCCCGTTGCTGGCGCTCGTGGAACGTGTTTCCCAACCGGTGCTGCATCGCCATCAGGTTTCGCCGTATGCGTTCCCGAAATTGTGTGACCAGTCGTTGCGGTTCGCGGAATACGTAGCTGTGCGCTGCCGCGATCATCCGGTTTTGCAGGACCAGGTGGCGGGACTTCAGGGCACTTGCCAGCCTCGAGCGATACCGGTGCAGTTCGGCCTCGAAGTCCTCCTTCCGGCCCACCACCAGTTCCGCCGCCGCGGAAGGCGTTGCGGCGCGCACATCGGCGGCCAGATCGCAAATTGTGAAATCGATTTCATGGCCGACGGCTGAAATAACAGGAATGGCCGATTTGGCAACGGCGCGCGCCACGGTTTCCTCATTGAACGCCCAGAGATCCTCGAGACTGCCGCCGCCGCGCCCCACGATCATCGCCTGCGCGACCCCGTGGTCGTTTAGATTACGACTAGCCGCGGCAATCTCCTCCGCGGCCCCTTCGCCTTGGACCCGGACGGGGGCGAGGAGGATGTGCAGGTTCGGATAGCGCCGGTTCAGCACCTGTAGGATGTCGAGGATTGCAGCGCCGGTGGGGGATGTAACCACCCCGATATGGCAGGGAAGAAGGGGCAATGGCCGTTTCCCTGACTCCTCGAACAGCCCTTCTTTGCCAAGCCTTTCCTTGAGTTTCTCGAACTGCTCAAGGAGCGCTCCCTTGCCGGCTTCCTCCATCCGCCGGACGATGACCTGGTATGCGCCCCGCGCCTCGTACACTGTCACCTCTCCACACGCACGCACGTTGAGCCCGTCTTTCAGAACGAAGGGAAGGTTACGCTGATTCCCGCGAAATAGGACGGCGCTGAGCTGCGCTTGGGCATCCTTCAAAGTAAAATAACAATGCCCGGAAGCCGGCTGCCGGAGATTGGAAATCTCCCCCTCGACCCAGACCGCACCAAAGCGGTCCTCCAGCGTCTCCTTGATGGTTCGCGTCAGCTCGGTAACGCTGTAGGTTTTGCGCCGGCTGGTATCTGCCGCGCTATTGAATGGATCCCAGGAGGTCATCGAGTAACAACACTAATGAGGAATGACGAAATTTCCAATGACAGTTGAGATCGGAAATCCGGAGGATGGGAAAACCGAAGCTCGACTCCATGTCGGCTATGGGCATCGTCATTCGCCCTTTGGGTCATTCGATGAATTCTCTGATGCGGGCAATTTTTTTCGCCCGGCCGGTATTCTCGTCAACATGGAGCATAATGCCCTCGAGCGCGACCTGATCGGTCGCAATGCCGAATTTTGCCGGCATGCCGTTGATAAAACGCTTCACGATTCCCTCTACCTCCCTGCCGAGCACGGAATCCTTCGGGCCGGTCATGCCGAGGTCGGTAATGTACGCCGTTCCCCTGGGGAGAAGGGTTTCGTCCGAGGTTTGTACGTGGGTGTGGGTTCCCGCGACCGACGTGACGCGTCCATCGAGGTGTCTTCCGATGGCGATCTTCTCCGACGTCGCTTCAGCGTGAATCTCCACAAGGGTCGTGGGGCAGGGCGGCTCTTTTTTCAGGATGCTGTCGGCGACCCGGAACGGGCAGTCCTGTGCAGGCATGAAGACCCGGCCAATGAGGCATAGGACGGCTACCGGGCCTTTTCCCGATTCAATTTGCACGTATCCCTTGCCTGGAGCATCGGGAGGAAAGTTTGCCGGCCGCAGAATTCTTGATTCGGAAGTAATGTAGGGAGCCAGTGCCTTTTGGTCCCAGGCATGATCGCCCAGTGTGATGACGTCGGCGCCGACGGAGAACATCTCCTCGGCGAGGGCCGGGGTGATCCCCCTGCCGCCAGCCGCATTTTCCCCATTCACGATGACGACATCCACGTTGCCGGCGTCACGCATGCGGGTCACTACGCGCGCGAACGCTGTTCTGCCGGGCGAGCCGACGATGTCACCAATATGTGCAATCCGAAGCATCAGCGGGCATACTCAACACATCGCGTCTCGCGGACCACCGTGACCTTGATCTGTCCCGGGTACTCGAGCTCTGTTTCCACCTGTTTGCAAATGTTCTTTGCCATCTGGGCCGCCTCCCCGTCAGCGATCTTTTTCGGCTCGACGATGACACGGACCTCCCGCCCGGCCTGAATCGCATAGCTCTTTTCCACGCCGCTAAATGAATTGGCGATTTCCTCGAGCTTTTCGAGCCTTTGAATGTACAGGTCGGTGGACTCCGACCGGGCGCCCGGTCTCGCTGCGGTGATTGCATCGCCGGCCTTGGTCAGGATGGCGTAGATTGACTCGGGTTCCACGTCGTTGTGATGCGCGGCTACCGCATTGACCACCGTCGCAGATTCCCCGTGTTTCCTGATAAGGTCCGCGCCGCTGATGGCGTGGCTTCCAGCAATGGAATGATCCAGTGCTTTCCCGACATCGTGAAGGAGTCCGATGCGGCGCGCCACGGCGTTGTCGAGGCTCAGTTCGGATGCCATCATGCCCATGATGTGAGCCATCTCGATCGAGTGATCTAGGACGTTCTGGCCGTAGCTATAGCGGAATTTCAATCGACCGAGAGCGTGGGTCACCTCGGGCGCCATTCCGCCGAGTTTCAACTCGTAGTTCGCGTCATCGCCGGCCTGCCGAACCAGAAGATCCACCTCTGCCTCGGTCTTGCTTACAATTTCCTCGATTCGTCCGGGATGAATCCGCCCGTCGCTGATCAGCGCCTCAATGGCTCGCCGGGCAATTTCACGCCGGAGTGGATCAAAGCCGGAAATCACGACGATTTCAGGCGTGTCATCGATCAGAATGTTGACCCCGACCGCAGCCTCCAGCGATCGAATGTTCCGTCCCTCGCGGCCGATGATTCTCCCCTTCATCTCATCGCTCGGAAGCACGACGGTGCAGGTGGTGGTCTCTCCAACCTGATCCGCGGCGTAGCGCTCAATGGCAGTGGAGATCACCTTGCGGGCGACCTTCTCGGCATCCTCCTTCGCGAGGTTTTGGGCGTGCCGGATGAGACTGGCGGAATCGTGGGCAAGTTCTTCCTCAAGTTCGGACAACAGCACTTGGCGCGCCTGCTCTTCCGTCATCGATGCTACCTGTTGAAGCATTTCGCGACATTCGGATTTCAGCTGCTCGAGTTCGTTGCCCTTGTCAAGAAGGGCTTTCTTGTGGTCTTCAGCCTCGGCAATCCGCGAGTCGATGGACTCCTCTTTTTTCTCGAGCATGGAAACTTTCCGCTCGAGGTTTGTTTCGCGGGTGTTGATCCGGTCTTCAAGCGCCCGGAGTTCCTTGCGCTTGCTGTTGTTCTGCTCTTCAAAGAGTTCCCGGGCACGGATGACCGTGTCCTTCGCCTCCACGGAGGCATCTTTGCGGATCACCTCTGCTTCCCGATTGGCGTTTTCGATGATTTTTCCCGCGCTTATTTCTGCAGCAGCCGCCCGGATCTTGGACACAGTCCCCCCTGCCAAGTATCCCAGCAAGGCCCCAAGGAACCCCAGGGACAAAGCTTCCAGGACGGAAACCTGAAGCATTGCGATTAAGGGGGCTCCATTGTTGAAGCCGAGCAATAGCGCGGACGTAATGTCCACCTGCATGGTGTGTTTCTCCTGCCCGGTCCGTCCGATCGCGTGTTGGAAGGCACGGGACACGTTTTTTCAGTTTCATGGTTTTGTTGGTTTCGCGAATCCTGTGAATAAAATGGCTCCAGAGTGGGAAAACGACCCGGAAGGGAAGGCCTATCACCAAAGAAAATATCAACATCTGTTTATGCCTTTTTCCGTAACGATGACGTCCATTTTCTGGTCGTGTTCTGCTTCAGGAAGGGCATCAACTTCCTGAAATGAAAAAGCAAGTCCCATGCGGCAGCCACCAAACCTGGCAAGGATCCGATCGTAATGTCCCTGCCCGTGCCCCAGTCGCCGTCCCTTTGCGTCGTAGCCGACACAAGGAATAATAATGACGTCTAACGACGCGTCGGTTACCCACTCCATCGAGTTGGGCTGGGGGATTCCATGCGGTCCATCCGACCAAACCGTGGCCGATCCTATCCAGCAAAAACGATACCTATCTTGTACTTCGTCGTGTGCCGGAACGCAAATCCTCCGGGATTTTTTCCCGATCAGCTCCTCCATCAGTGGCCCAATTTGAACCTCTCCGAGATGGGGTACGAAAAGCGCCAGACTCACGGCCCGCTGGAACTCGGGGACTGATGTCAGGGCTTTGCGAGCCGTTTCGCTCGCCTCCTCGATCCATGCCGCGGGAACCGAGTTTCTGCGTTTCAATAAGCCCCGCCGTATCACCGATTTTGCTGATTGGACATTCTGTGACATCAATGCTGCACTACGGTTCGTTCGAATCGGAAGGTGGTTTGCTGCGGCGAAGCGATGCCCAGTGTTCAATCCGTTTCCCGATGATTTCTTCATATCCCTGCCGCGTTGGGCTATAATAAACCTTTTCGGTGGGGATGTACTCCTGTTCGACCACGTGACCGGGATGATCGTGAGCATAGTCGTACCCCTCGTGACCGAGGCGTCTGGCCCCCTGGTAGCCGGCGCTGCGCAGGTGACGGGGTACAGGGAGGGTTCGACCCTCCCGGATGTCGCCCATCGCCTCGTCGATTGCCTTGTAGGATGCGTTGCTCTTGGGGGCGGTGGCCAGATAGGTTGTGGCCTGCGCAAGAACGATACGCGCTTCGGGCATGCCGACGAATTCGACGGCTTCCATCGCGGCGACGGAAAGGGTCAATCCACGCGGGTCTGCGTTGCCGATGTCTTCTGACGCAAGAATGATCAAACGCCGCGCGATGAACCGGGGGTCTTCGCCGGCGTAGAGCATTTTTGCGAGCCAATAAACCGCCGCATTCGGATCGGACCCGCGCACGCTTTTAATGAACGCGGAAATGGTGTCGTAGTGGCCATCTTCGTCCTGGTCGTACACCACCGCCTTTTTTTGTATGGATTGCTCCATGATCTCGAGAGACACGTGGCGCGTCCCGTCTTCTTCCGCAGGCGTGGTCAGGCATGCTATTTCCAGCGCGTTCAAAGCCTTTCGGGCGTCCCCATCGCAGACAGTGGCCAAATGCTTCAGCCCGGCTTGGTCGACCCGGACGTTTTGACCACGAACCATTTCGTCTCGTTCGATCGCCCGCGCGAGAAGGGCATGGATTGCCTCCTCATCGAGGGGTTCGAGCTGAAAAATCTGGGAACGCGACGTCAGCGGCGTATTGAT
>CAZTAB010000237.1:0-8274 GCA_964611475.1 uncultured Verrucomicrobiota bacterium
CGATCGCGACATCTGTTTCATTCTTGGGGAAGAGCCAGTCGCACCGGTCCCTGTGCCGGAGCGATGGGGACAGCGCGGCGCCAATCCGCCACCGGATCTCCGAATCGGATTTTTCCGGGGCCGAGAGGTCCCAGACAATCAGGCCATTGAGGTGGAAGCGCAGCGAGACCTTCACATCCAGCGTTCCGCGCTTCCCGCCGGCTTCCCGAAGTCTCCACGTCCACTTCGCGCCGAAGGAGTTCATTTGAAAGCCGGAGGCCGATCCATCCCCCAGGCGATAGCTCCGGCCCTGGACGGTCGCGCTCAGATCCGGGAACGGGCGGGTGAGTAATTCCATCCCGCCCCCCGGCCCACCGCTCGCGGCGGAAACCATGCGGCCACTCTTCCGGTCCCAGGTGATTTCCGATCCGGAAAAGTCGTTCGCAAGATGCGTTTCGCCCCTCTTGTTTTCCACGGCAAGACTCGACGCGAGGTCCCGCCGGTGAGAACGCGTGATGCGGCGGGACAGGTTCCTTGTCTCCTCCATTCGCGAGCGATACCTTGCGTACTCCCCCGCCGTGCGAAGCTCCGTCTGCCTGCAGGCGTGCAGCAGCGCGTCGTCGGCGTAGATACCGAGAATACCCCCGCATTGGGCGGCAACATGGCTCTTCAAAACGCGCCTGCCGCTGATCATGACGTCAACGCTGCTGCGGTTGTTGCGAATCACCAGCCGCATCTTTTTCCCTGGGCGCAAATCCACTCCGGCCTGCGTGCGCCGGATGACTCGTTCCTTCAGCCGGAAGGTTTCGCTTTTCGCATGCGCATGCCGATAGTCCCGCGCCAGGGTGCGGAGTTCGATCCCCCCTTGCCCGACATCGATGCGAATGCAATGCTCGCGGTGAACGGAACGTCCGACGGAGATTTCAACCCTGCCGGAATCGGGCGTGAGAACAATCTCTGTTGTGCCCCGGGCGGAAAACCATCCGCCGATAAGCCCCCCCTTGCGCAGTCGAAGCCCTCCGGGTTCCCGGGAAAACCGGGCGGTCTCGGCCCAGACAGGATGCCCGGCCCCCATGGTGCTGAAGGCCCCGACACCCGTCGTCCGGCCCGCGACCGGAACAAACTCATACCGCGCCATCGGATCGCGGCGAAAGTCAGCGTGGAAAAGAAGTTCGGCTTTCATTCGGGACGACACCCCTTCTATAAAAAAGGCGCGATGGGTGCAACCCGAACCCACGATACGCAAGGAGGACATCCCGTGCGACAGGGCGGGATCCGGGCCGTCCGGTCGTGACCATCATGCATTCGAATCCCTGGCGCGGTTTATCCTCTTGTAAAACGTACGGCATCCGGGTGACAAACGCCCCCTCCCTGGACTCCACCTCACGCCCAACGTGCACTACACGCGTGATCTCCGGCTGCCCGACTCGTGGCGTGGCTCAAAAATCATTGGACACTGGGCGCAAAGTGGGGGAATAGTAGGGGACAGGAGTTTCAGCAATAAAGGTGCCAAGTTCAAGAAGTCGTTTTGTCGATGCGGGAAGAGGGCGTCATGGATTTACCCTCATCGAGCTTCTGGTGGTTGTCGCCATCATTGCCATCCTGGCCGCGCTGCTGACGCCGGCCATCCGCCAGGCGAGAGAGGCCGCACACTCGTCCGGGTGTCTTTACATGCTGGGGAAAATTGGCGCCGGTCTCCAGGGCTACCTGAACGACCACGAATTCCGGACTCCTGGCTACGCGACAAGACACTCGGTGCGGCGGCCCGTGGTGAAGCCGGACCGGGTACGATACAACGAGTATCGCAGGATCTGGACCCAGACCGAGTGGTTCAAGAGCGGGCCCTACCAGCACTGGGTCCGCGA
Organism: uncultured Verrucomicrobiota bacterium; assembly: GCA_964611475.1. Lineage (GTDB taxonomy): Bacteria > Verrucomicrobiota > Kiritimatiellia > SLOV01 > SLOV01 > CAUZEO01. The sequence continues at coordinate 1,845 of CAZTAB010000237.1, forward strand.
TGGAGACGGCTTTCTGGCAGAGTACATGGGAACCACCAAGGGGTCTGAACAGGGCATCGTGTTTTGTCCCGCCAGCCCGGAAGGGGCCGCGACGTTTACGCACAATGGGGCAAGCTACCCCATGTTCGCGGAACGGCGGCAGAGCCTCGGGCTCAACGTGCACGCCACGGACCTGGTCGTTGGGGGAAAAAACGACAAGGGACGGAATGTCAACGAGTTCGAATCCCCTGCCCTGTTCGTGATTTTCACGGACACGCAGGGGCAGTCGGTCTATTCGTGGTACCGTACGGACAACGCGAGGCGTCCACAGGACTACACGTCCATCACCCCGGTGGAGCGCCACAACGAGTACTTTAATGCGGCATTCCTCGACGGCCACGCCGAGCCGTGCACGCACGAGACACACTACAACGCCAGGTACTTCACGCAGCCGTAGTCGTGAATTCGCCGATCCGGGTCATTCTCGACACCAACGCGCTGGTCGCCGCCCGGTGGAAACCCGGGAGCGCATCGGCCTCCGTGCTCGAGCTCTGCCTGAACGGCGCCCTGCAACCGGTTCTCACCCCCGCGATCGATGCCGAGAACCGCCACATCCTGCGCAAGGTGCGTCCCCCGGACGGATTCATGGACAAGATCGATGCGCTGGGCCGGTGCGCGGAGTGGGTGGAACCGCGGGAAGGCATTGCAATCTGCGAAGACCCCGACGACGACAAGTTCATCGCCGGCGCCCTTGGCGGCAGGGCGGACGCCATCATCTCCACCGACCGGCATCTGCTGGAGCAGGACGGATACGAAAACCTCAGGATCTGCAGCGCCGGCGCTTTTTTGAAACGATTCCAAGGGACGCAGGGCAGGGACTGAATCCCTCGGTCTCGGCTGTTGGAAAGACCCCGGAGCACTCGTCCCGCCGACTTCGTCAGCTGGCTCGCCAGGTCCGCCCCCCCGTTTTTCTTTCCACCACGAGCACTGCGGTATACTTTTCGGCCAGGAAGCAAGCGCATGAGCACCTACGACTGCAAACCGACCCTGCCCGACAGCCAGGTCCTTGAATTCTGTAGAAGCGGACACCTAATGCTGGAAGGCGTGGTGCCGGACGAGATCAACCGGAAAACGGTGGCGTGGCTCGACGAGATGCAGGCATCCGGGCTCGGGCGGAGTGAGGCCGTGAAGCTTTTGGACGAGGACTGGTTTTCCACCTTCGAAATGCACAATGCCCAGGCGTCCGGCGCCCTGCGATCTCTGTTGGGCGCCAACTACGGCGAACCCGACTGGCTGACATTCTTTCGGGGCGAAGGAAAACAGCCCTCCGGCCAGTGGCACATCGATGGTGGATCGACATTCAGCCCGCGGACCAGCCTCGTGAAGTGGTTCTATCATCCCACCGAGGTGACGGTCGACATGGGCCCGACGGAGTTCGTCCGCGGTTCGCATCACGCGTTCAACCAGGTGCGATTCATGGCGCACTACGGATCAATTCGCGGCTGCTGGAAGGCCTCTGCTCCGGCCGGATCCATTTACCTGACCGCCTATCCACTGTGGCATCGCCGCGCTGCCTCCACCCGCGACGCGATCCGCTATATGCTCACAACCTCCATCCACCGCAACACCTCACCTATACGCGACTGGGTACGCGAACCGGACTTCGATGCCAGGACAGTCAATTATCAACTGGACAGTCCGCGGTTCGGCGAGCAGTTCCGCTCCGCGGTGGATGTCGCCCGGATGTATTTCTGGCTGTGCGGCCGGGAGGATGACTTCCACAAGGCGGACGGCCCGGGCTGGCCGATGCCCTGCCCCGCCGGGCGCGCCTGGTCTGATGCGCCCACGGATACCGGCTAGGCTCCACGTCTCCGTGATACCCGTGGTCCGGCTCTGGTTTCGCTGCACCCCCTCTTGACCATGTCGAGCGTTGAATACGCCGGTTGGGAAAATACGCCTCGCCGATCGCCTCGAGACGGCCCAGGGAATCGGTGAAAACCGACGTATCAGACGAAGAGGGCGGCGGCGACTTGACCTCAACCGCGGGCCGGTTGCCTTAGGACCGATGGGTCTCCGGCAAACGCCACGCCGCCCGCCTGCGTGAAAATAAACCTGAAAATTGTCCCGTTGCATATGTCTTCGTTCCGGCACATCGAATTTTTCAGATATCAGAGTGAGTACGAAAGCGCCCCGGAACACCGCAGATGGACATGCGATCAAACGTCATACAGCACACTACGCCGTGTATGCCCCGCCCCGATACTCGATATTCCGCCAGCCAACGTGAATATAAAATGTCGAATGTCCAATATCGAAGTTCAAGGGAGAAGGGGATGCCTGGCGTCGTTCTGGCACGGCCGCAGGATGGTTTCCTCGTTCCAATGCTCTTCGATCGTCGCCCTGGCCACATGGCCGTCGAGGAACATGGCGTTAAACGCGCCGAGATGACGTTCAATGGGTGTGTGGCCGGTGAAGAGATCCGGCCGGGTGAAGCGGCCGCCGGTAGAGGACATGTAGGCGCCTTCGGTGCCGAGGACATCGGCGAAAATGAGGTAGCCGGTCGGCTTGTCAATGCCTGGGATATACCGCCCCGGCGCCGAGTTGTCGCAATAGATGTGCGTGGCGTCGATGTTCAATCCGATGCTTTCGTGATGGTTGATGAAGGCCGGGTAGCTGACGCCCCGGTAGATCCAGTTCCCCCATCCGTCACGCACGGAAGGACAGCCGAGGATACCGAACCGGGTGCCTTCCACCCCGACCAGATAGGGACCCAGAAATCCATTGCCATCCCGGGGCCCTCCAAGGTATGGGCCACTCTTGAACCAGGCGGAATAGTGCCAGTGCCTTCGATACATGTTGTAGAAGAGGCCGTCCGGCAACCGCACCCCGTTCGGGTCCACGCCCATTTCATCCCAGGGCGGGGTGTACCCGGCATGGTCCACCATGTACCCGTACAGCGCCACGCCCAGCTGGTGCATGTTGCTCGAGCAAACCGCCGCGCGCCCACGCTCCAGCGCATCCTTCGCCGCGGGCGTCAGCAGCGATGCCAGGATCGCGATGATGGCAATGACGACCAGAAGCTCGATCAGGGTAAAGGCGCGGCAGTTGAGGGCAAATCCGGGCTTCCAATGCCCGGATTCCGGGTCCGACTTTCGGACACGCAAACGAGAATGGCGCGGCATGCAGGTTTCGGGTTTCGGGACACTCTTCATGACCATAAACTTACATTCTCCGCGCTGCGCAGGACATCGCTTCCGCCCGAGCATCCACTGAAACCCGTAACCTGAAATCCTCCTACAGCTCCGTCTCCACCACCCGGTACGCCGCGCTCGGGTCATAGCCGGCCGGATCGTGCATGAACTGCACCCCGCCGTCGCCGCGGGCGAACGCGCCGGTCGATTGGAAGTCCCCGGGCAGCGTGGTGGCGGATTTCTGCAGCTCGTAGTCGAGGCCGGCTTCGCTGGTGAACCGGAACGCCTTCACGTTATCCATCGTCACCAGATCGAATCCAAAATCGGATTCGGGCGCGACCACTTCCGGGCCGAAGGCAAAATTGTCGGCGATCTGGGACGGGGTCAGGATGACGTCATAGAACCGAAACGTCGCAATATCTCCGTTGAACGCCCTACCATCGCCTTCCACCGGGCTCGTCTTGAAGAAGCTGGTGTGATTCATCGAAAGCGAACTGTCGAAGGTGTATCCCCCCGTTTTGTTTACGCTAACAGTGGCCGAAGCCACGTTATTCAGATGGAGCACTACTTCATCCGTGGCTCCATTATAGGTTACCACGAGGTGATCGAACGGATCCGAGTCGGTTCGAATCGGCAGTTCCAGCACATCGTCATGCGTGTCCTCCACTCCGCCGCTGTCGTCCCGGAACCAGAGATCAATCGCTGTGTTGCTGGCATCGGTCCCGAACTGGCTGGAAAGATCGAGGAGAAAAGCCTGCGGGTGGGCCACCGGATCGATCTGAATGGCCAAGAGCTGGTGGTCCCCTCCGGCGCCACCGCGCGGCCCTCGCAGCCGAAGCCAGACTTCCAGGGAGAAATTCTCGCCGAGCCGGATGTCCGGTTCGTTCCCGGTCTCACCCGTCGCATTTGCGAGGCCGACAGGCCAGGTGCCGAAGCTTCCGGAGTTCGGCGGATTGTTCAAACCCGAGGTGGAGTAATACGTGATCGGCGGCGTGCCGGTGCTGATGAACCGCTCCGGCTGGTCGAACGCGGGCTCGCTGAAATAATAGCCGGCCAGGGAACCGCGCACGTTCTCCCACTGCTTGGGAACGGCCAGGTCGCTGCCGACCGGGTTCAGTGCCGCCGACAACTCGACCAGGAATCCGGGCGTCGGGTCGGTCGGCGGGTCGGCCAGGGCGCAATGGAAGAACACCGGGACGATTGCCACAAAAACAGATGCAGCCGGAAATATGTTGGATTTTTTCATCGATTGGCTCCTCTTGAAATCAGGTTTCAACATTGAAATCACGGGGTGATCAGGCGGTAGAAGGATTCTTCCTCTCCGCCCGTCGCGTGGTACATGGTCGAGGTGCTCCCATCGCCCAGGAGCACCGAGCCGGTTGAGCTCCAGTCCGAGGGATCCAGGCTGGTGGCCCGCTCCAATTCATGCAGCGCGTTCGAAAAGGACGCGAACGTGAGCGCCACCGCATTCGTTTGGTCGATCAGGTCGGATGCGACCGGGCCGTCGTTGACGCCGGCGCCGAACTGGAAATTGGTCGCCACCTGCGAGGGACTGAGAACGAAGTCATAGAACCGATAGGTCGCGATGTCGCCGTTGTAGCGGATGGCATTCGACTCCACCGGGGCCGCCTTGAAAAAGGAGGCGTGAATCATCGGAAGGGAAGAGTCGTAGTAGCCGGCCGAAGTTGCAACGGGTATCGTCACCGGCGCGGCGTTGTTGAGAAACGTCTTCACTTCGCCGGCCGCCGTATCCACCGTGATGACCAGGTGATCGAACGGATCCGTGTCGCCGCGCTGCGGCAACGATACGATGTCCGGCAGATCCAATCCACCTCCCGTCCCGGCTCCAGTCTTCCCCTGGTCGCGCATCCAGATGTCAATCGCCCTGTCGTCGAACGCGTCCGCCACGATGGTACTCGCGATGTCGACGAGAAAAAGCTGCGGATTGCGTTCCCCCAGCCCGTCATTCACGTCAAAGTTCCGGATGTTGAGGAACGTGTGCTCCCCTCCGGGTCCCCCATACGAATTGCCCCGCCTTCGGGTCCACACTTCAATCGAAAAATCGTCGTCGAGCCGCAGGTCCGGTTCGTTGCCGGACGGTCCCGCCCCCCCGGCAATGTCGGTGGGCCAAACCCCGAAGCTGCCTCCGCCCAGACTTTCGGATGTCGAGTAGTACGTGATGGCCGGTTCATCGAGACTCAAGTACCGTCCCGGAGTGCCGTAAACACCCAGGTCAGAAGCCGTGGTGGCCTGGTAATATCCGCCCAGCGATCCGTTCACGTTTACCCACTGCCTGGGGACCGCCAGATGGCTGGTCGCCGGGTTTTGGGACGCCGACAACTCAATCAGAAAGCCGGGGACCGGCGCGCTCACCGCGATGCTCGAAGGGACGAACCCGGCCAACAGAAAAACCCCGAAAACCAAGGGGAAATGGAGAAGCTTCTTCACGTGATCATGCTCCCTAATACTTGTAAGGCTTTCGCTGCGACTGCAGCCATGCTGACGGGTGAATAGTCGCAGCTGGGCCAATTTTGATCAAGCTCAAAACCTTGACTTTTATTCTGAAGCCAACTTCATCCAGCGCTGCAGGAAGGCCAAGGGAATATAAAAACAAGGGGTACAAACTCCAACGAGTGGACCTGCTTCTTCAATGCCGTTGATTGCTTAAATCTTTCGCTTGATCATTCCCCCTTTCCCGCGTAGGCCATTACCGGAATACAAAACCGGAGTGATATTGAAATGATCTGCCGCAAGACCCTTCTCGCATCGATTTGTTCCCTCGCCTGCCTTGGCAGCCAGGCCGCCGAGCCCTTCCGTCCGCGCAGTTCTCCTACGTTTGTAACGTCGCCCCCGGTTCTCGACGGAACGATGTCGGAAGGTGAATGGGACCGTGTTGCGAGGACCACCGGTTTCCTCTACTCCGACGTGACCCTCGCCGCCATGCAGTCGCGCGTCTGGACTTCTTTTGACGAAAACAATCTCTACATCTGTTTTCAATCCTACAATCCGGGCGGTAGCGACGGTGCGGTGAAGGAGCGCGACGGAGTCGGTCTCTTTCGGGAGGACGCGGTGGAGATTTTTCTGCAGCCGGGCGGCGAGGGTGGCTACTACCAGTTCGGCGCAACTCGCTGGATGCACGCTTCGACTCCGAAGGAGAAATCAAGAGCTGGAATGCGGAATGGCAAAGCGCAAGCGGAATCGTGAAAGACCAATCGTACGTCGGGGGCACCTGGACCATTGAAATCGCGATTCCCTTCTCA